>SCVN01000012.1 GCA_004296885.1 Nitrospirota bacterium
CCTGGCCGTGCCGGCGAAGTCGGCCTGCTCGGCGTTGAGGCGGCTGTCCTGCAAGAGTTCGAGCATGCCGATGACGCCGTTGAGCGGCGTCCGGATCTCGTGGCTCATGGTGGCGAGGAAGCGGGCCTTGATCTGCGCGGCCTCCTCCGCCTTGGCCAGGGCCATGTCCAGCTCGACGTTCTTGTTCACGACGATCGCGGCGAGGTTGCGGATGGCCCGTTCGGTTCGCCGGATTTCGGTCAAGTTGGTTCCGTAGGCCCGCAACCGCCGGCAGACGGGGACCGAGCAGAGGGTCCAGGCATAGCACTGGTCTTCGAGCATGACCTCGACCGGTTCGATGCAGGCTTGGGCCGTGAGGCATTCGCGCACGAGCGTCGCGAGATTGTCCGGCAAAATCGCGGGACAGCCCTGATCCGTATAGCCAAAGCGATGGAGGAGTTGGAGCATCGCGCGGTTGGCATAGAGCAGGTGCCCCTCTTCGTCCAGCTCGACGACCGGAAAGGGGCTTTCTTCGGGGATCGAAGCCAGGCGGTGCAAATCCTGCTCCAGTTGGAGCTGAGGGCTCCGGTCGCGGAAGGTGAACAGGGCTCCCGTGGCGTCTCTGTCGAAGAGGGGGAGGCACTTGTATTCGACCGGTATCCACCGTCCGTCCCGGGCGCGGATGGCGGATTGCGCGGACCACACCGGCAGGCCGGTGTCGAAGACCTGGGCCACCGGGCACCGGGCGGTCTGGCCGGTCATGAGGTCGCGGGCCTGGGTTTCGGTCGTCGAGTGGACGAAGGCACGACCGTTGGCGGGGTTCGACCCGCAACCGGTCAGTTCGTGGAGCGAGAAGCCCAGGCAGTCGGCTTCGGTCCAACCCAGCATGCGAGCGCCTTCGGTATTGAGCGAGACGATGCAACCCCGGTCGTCCACCAGACAGAGCCCCAGCGGCAGGGCCTCGTAGGCGGTGTGGGCCAGGGTCAGGGCGACCTGGCGAAGAGCCTGATGGGGATGGTGAGCGGACATGTCAGTTCCACGATCCGGCGGTGAGCGCCATCGTTGTCGCGGGCTCGCAGTAGCGCAGCACGTCCACCCGCTCGACCGAGGCGTCCAGGACGCGGAGAATCGCGCGTGCCGGTTCGTTCGGCGTGGGAGCGGCCAGGTCCACGAGACAGGGCACCGGGTAGGGACGGCCCTGGGGATCGGTGATCAGTTTGATGCAGGGCCTGAGCCGCTCTACGGGGTTGACGGCGTAGACCACGGCCCGTTCTCCCGTGCTGAGCTCGACTAGGCTGCCGAAGGGATAGACGCCCAGGCATTGAATGAGCCACTCCACCAGCATCCGGTCGTACTGGTGCCGGAGGCCCAGCTGGAACAGTTGGCGCACAGCCTGGTCGGGCGAGAGCGGCGGGCGGCCGCCCCGGCTGCTGGCCATCGCATCGTAGGTGTCCACCAGCCCGACGATCTGGGCCGGCAAGGATACTCTCGTTCCCCTGAGCCCGTCAGGATAGCCGGACCCGTCCAGGCGCTCGTGGTGTTCGGCGATCACCGCGCGGGCAATGGCCGGTAGGGGACCGGCGCCCGAGAGCGCAGCCAGGCCGATCCGAGGATGGAGCCGCAGCAGCGCCAGGTCCTGCTCCGTCCGCCGCCCGTGCTGGCGGAAGAGATTTTGCGGCAGGCGCGTCTCACCGAGATCGTGCAGCAGGGCGCCCATGCCGAGCTGCTCCAACGAGCTGTCGGTCAATCCCTGGGCGCGGCCGACGATCAACGAGAAAATGCTCACATCCACCGAATGCGCGAACAGGTCCGTATCCAGACGTTTCATCTGCTCCAATTGGGTCAACGTGAGCATGGCCACCGGATGCTCCGTCAACCGGTCAAGCACGGACGTGACGACGGCGCGGAGCGCCGGACCGTCCAGGGGCGCGCCGGTCTTGAGACCGCTGAAGATTCGTTCGATGGCCGCCCGCGCCTCCGCGCGCACGGTGCGCGCGCGCGCCACCTCCTGCTCGAACGTGGCCTGAAAGCCCTCGGTGCCTTGCGCGCCGGCCGCCGCCTGGGCTGCATGCAGTGGGTGGGCCGGATCGGCCGGGGAATCGGGGACAATCGCCGGGCGGGGCGGCGGCGCGTCCTGTCCGCCGCACGGTTCTTCCACATCCAGGCCCCGAGCCGGGTCGATCGTCACCTGGCTGATGCCGCACGCTTTCAGCCGCGCCAGGTCTTCTTCCCGTTCGATCAACCAGTGATGCTTGAAAAACGGCGTCTGGAACCAGGACCGGTCCAGCCCCACGACGTACATGCCGAGCCTGATGCGCTCGACGGGAATCGTCTTGCCTTGACTCATCGCGGCTTCCTCGTCCGGTCCGAACGGTTTTTGGTTCACGGCACTGGTCCTTTGCTTCCGGCCCGGGAAGCCGTGGGGCGCCTACGCCGCAGTCGGCGTGAACGAACGTTTCTCCAGCGCGTTGGCTTTGAGCAGGCCCGTGATCTGGTCGGCGGCCAGGGGTTTGCTGAAATGGTAGCCCTGCGCCTCATCGCACCCCGCGGCGCGCAGGACGGCCAGCTGATCTCCGGTTTCGATGCCTTCGGCCAAGACCTTCAATTTCAGGCTGTGCGACATGGAAATGATCGCTTTGATGATCGTCGCGTCTTCCTGGTTGGTCGTGCAGTCCTTCACGAACGACCGGTCGATCTTGACCGTGTCCAGCGGCAGGCGCCGCAGGTAGCTCAGGGAGGAATAGCCGGTGCCGAAGTCGTCCATAGACAGGCGGACGCCGAGCTCGCGCAGCTCGCGCAAGGTGGTGGAAGCGGATTCGCCGTCCTGCATCATCATGCTTTCGGTCAGTTCCAGATCCAGGCAACGGGGATGAAGGTCGGTGGCCAGCAGGATGCGTGTGATCGTGTGCAGGAGATTCTGGCGCTGGAACTGGCGGGCCGAGAGGTTCACCGCCACCCGCAAGCCCGCGAAGCCCATCTCATGCCAGACCCGGGTCTGGGCACAGGCCCGTTGCAGGACCCATTCGCCCAGCGGAACGATCAGGCCGGTCTCCTCCGCGATGGGGATGAATTGCATGGGCGGCACCAGGCCGAGTTCCGGATGTTGCCAGCGGACCAGCGCCTCCACGCCGATGATCCGCCCGGTCTCCAGCGCGATGAGAGGTTGGTAATGGAGCAGAAACTCCTCCCGGTCCAGGGCCTTGTGCAGGCGGTTCTCGATGGCGAGCCGCTCGCCGGCCGAGGCGTTCATGGATTGGGAATAGAACTGATAGACGCTCCGTCCCGACTGTTTGGCGTGGTACATGGCGGTGTCGGCGTTCTTCAGCAGTTGGTCGGCGCTCTCGCCGTCGAGCGGAAACATCGCGATGCCGATGCTGGCCGAGACGAAGACCTCCTGGCCGTCCAGGTGGAAGGGTTTAGCCAGGCTCGCGAGGATGCGGCGGGCCACTTTGGCCGCGTCCGGCGCGCCGGCAATGCGATTCAGCAGGATGGTGAACTCGTCGCCGCCCAGGCGGGCCAGCGAGGCGGTGCGATCACACGTCCCGGCCAGGGGCGCGTGATCCTCATGCGGCCGTCCGACCGAGTCGCTGTTGCGCACGCAGGCCTTCAACCGGTCGCTGACTTCCTGCAGCAGCCGGTCTCCCTGTTGGTGACCCAGGGTGTCGTTGATCAATTTGAAACGGTCGAGGTCCAGCAGGAGGGTGGCCGCCAGGTGCCCGTGCCGTTGCGCATCCGCCACGGCCTGTGCCAGCCGGTCCCGGTACAGGAGCCGGTTCGGCAAACCGGTCAGGCTGTCGTAATAGGCGAGAAAATCCAGGTGTTCCTGGGCGCGCTTGCGCTCGGTGATGTCCTGGATCGTGCCGACGAGGGCTGTGGGCCGGCCCGCCTCGTCACAGGCGACCTCGCCTTCCTGGTGGACGATCCTGACCGTGCCGTCGGGACAGCACAGCCGATGGTCCAGGCTCAAACGGGTCCGTTGGGTGACGGCGGAGGCGAAGGCGTCCTCGACGAGCCGCTGGTCGTCGGGGTGGACGCATTGCAGGTATGCCGTCCGGGTGATGCAGGCGTCCGGTTCGGGTTGCCCCAGAAGGCGTCGGCCTTCCTCGGACAGATGAAAAGCCTGGGTCAGCAGGTTCCATTCCCAGTTGCCGATGTGGGCGATGCGCTGGGCGTTGGCCAGGTAGGCCTCGCTCTTGCGCAGCGCCTCCACCGTCGAGCTGATCCTCAGCAGGTAACGGACACGGTGGGCCAGGATCGCGCCGTTGAGCGGCTTCTGGACAAAGTCGGCGGCGCCGGCTTCGTAGGCGCGGGTGATGGAATCGGTGTCGTCCAGTCCCGTGAGCATTAAGACCGGCGTGCGATTGCCCCCGGGCAATCGGCGCAGCGCGACGCAGGTCTCGAGACCGTCCATGCGGGGCATCATGACGTCCAACAGCACAATGTCCGGGCGCAGACGCTCGAATGCGACCAGGGCTTCCTGTCCGCTGGAGGCCTCTTCCACGACCAAGCCCGCCTCCTCCAGGGACACACGGGCCAGGAGCCTCGGCGCAGCGTCCTGAAGCACGAGCAGGGCAAGGGGGCGCGATGTTGAGCCATCCATGCTGGGCCCTCGTCATTGTCCGGACGGCGATGCTGGGACGGGTGCCTTGCCGCCAAATTCCGCTGGAGGGTTATCGGTTTAAGACGCGGGCGACTTTAACCGGCAGGCGGATCGCCGGGTCGGTCGGCCTCGGTTCAAGTTTCACGATCGCCGTGCCGATACGGGGCATGTCTCTAAGTCAGGAACTAGGACATAGGTACCGTCTTCAAGATGGCGCCGGGCCTGATCGCGAGGGCGGGTCTGTGAGTCAGGGGCTTCATGCGCAAGCAGATTCCCATCGAGCAGCTCACGGTCGGCATGTTTCTCTGGGGGCTCGACAAGCCGGAGCTGGAAAACTCCGCCTACCGGTATCGTCTGTCGATTACGGATCAGGAACAGATTCGGATCCTCGATCGCTGCGGCGTCCGACTGGTCGAGATCGAGACGGACCGGGGGGCCGACGTTGTCGACGTGGATGCCTTCGCCCACGCGGGGCGCGAGTCACTGGCCGAGCCGTTGCCGCCGCCCGGCTCGGATGGTCCGAGTCTCGAGCCTGTCCGGACCGTACCGACATCGACCGAGCCCACGTCGTTCGATGAGGAACTGCCGCTGGCCAAGGCGGTCTATCGCGACGCCAAGCACATCGTGCAGCAGGCCATGGGCGACCTGCGCATGGGGCGGGAGATCAATGCGGATGCGGTCGCCCGCGTGGTGGACGGTCTGGCCGACAGCGTGCTGCGCAACCCCGCGGCGCTGACCAGCCTGTCCCGCCTAAAGAGCTTCGACGAGTACACCTTCTTTCACAGTGTCAACACCTCGGTCCTGGCCCTCGGCATGGGCCGGAGCCTGGGGATGGACCGCGCGACCTTGCATCTGCTGGGCATGGGGACCCTTCTGCACGACGTGGGTAAGACCAGGGTGCCGCTGGAGATCCTCAACAAGCCGGGCCGGTACGAGCCGAACGAGTACGAAATCATCAAGGAACATGCGCTCCACGGCGCGGAAATTCTGTCGAGAACACCGGGCCTCCACGAATGCGCCATCAAGCCGGCGCTGGAGCACCATGAACGGGTGGACGGGACCGGCTATCCGCATCAGCGCAAGGGGCATGAGTTGTCGCAGTTCGGGCTGATCGGCAGCATCGTGGACATCTACGATGCCATGACGAGCGACCGGGTGTACCACAAGGCCATGCCGCCTTTCAAAGCGCTGCAATTTCTGTTCGACCTGGGGAAGAAGGGCCACGTGGACCCGGGTTTGGTCGAGCGGTTCATCCGCTGCGTCAGCGTCTACCCGGTGGGGTCCTGCGTGGCGCTCAAGAGCGGGGCGATCGGGATCGTCACCCAGGTCTTTCCGGAGCGGCCTCTGCAGCCGAAGCTGTTGCTGGTGCGCGACCGGCATGCCAGGCCCATCGAGCCCCCGGAGGCGCTGAACCTGTCGGACCAGGAGCCGGGATGTCCCCATGCGATCGGCCTCGTCCTCGACCCGGCGGAGGTTGGCCTCAACCCGTCCGACTATCTGGACCGGCCCGAGACGGCTCTAGCCGGATGTTGATCGCTCGTGAAGCGTGAAGAAAGAAGACCTCCCTACGAACGACGCTTCACGAGATACGAGATACGTTTTACGAACGCCCTCCTCAAGGCCTAGTCTGCAACCGCCGATAAGCCTTGTATCATGGCTCAAGCCCCCACCAGTCTGCTCACGGTCGGCGTGCTGCTGCAATACACGATCCCGCTCGACCGGCAGGATCTGCAAACCTGCGCCACGTTGCTGGGGTGGAAAGAGGGGGCCTTCGTCATCAGCGGGTTGCCGTATCAAGAGGGCCAGCCGGTGGAGTGCCGTCAGGGCAATCCCTGCGTCGTGCGCTACATCCACGAAGGCAAGGTCGTGGGCTATCGGAGCGAGATTCGAGGCGGGCAGATTTCTCCGGAGCCGCTCCTGTTTTTGTCCTTCCCCGAGCGGATCGAAGAGATTTTGCTCCGCAAGCATCCCCGCATTCCCGTCCATCAGCCGATCATGGTGCGGTCCGACGAGCTGCCCGGCGCCGCCAGCGCTCCGTTTCAGGAGCAACCGGTCGTCGGAGTGTTGCAGGACTTGAGCATCGCCGGCTGTCGGGCATCGCTGACCGGATCGGCCCGGTGGATGATGCCCGGAGCAGCCGTCCGGCTGGAGTTCGAACTGCCGGGGATCGGGCACGTCACCAACCTGTCCGGCATCGTGAAGAACATCTCAGGCTCGGCGGCCCGGCCGCTGATCGGCCTGGAGTTTCAGTTCTATCGGACCGAGTTTATCGAGTTTCGCGGGTGGGGCGGCACGGTGCAAAAAGCGATCGAACAGTTCGTCGCGCAACGGCACATGCCGGCTCCGGTCGCGTGAAGAAAGAAGGCCTCCCTACACACGACGCCTCACGAGATACCACATACGTTTTCGGCGGCGAGATACGCTTTACGGATCACGAGCGACGGACTCCGGCGCCCTCCGTTGTGTCTCCTTCTCTCCCATGCTTCGAGTCGCGTTCCCTCCGCTCGCACCGGTCTCAAGTCGATGCCGGTTTCACACGATAGGGCTAATGCAGAGATCGCGCGCGCGGCGCGGATTGGTCGCGGGGAGGCCTGATGCAAGGCGGGTGGTGCCATATCTGCGGTTCATCGCAGAGGCAGGATGTGGCCGGGTCCAAGACCGGGCCGACGGGGCCTCGGGCGCGGTTCGTCCTCTGTCTGCACTGCGGCCACGTGTACCAGGACCCCATGCCCGGCGAGGCGGAACTGTGCCATGCCGACATACGGGATCGGTCCCTGCCGCGGATGGTGGGTCCGGAGACGGGGCATTGGCTGGCCGACCTGGTCGAGCCGGTGGTCCAGCACCGGACCTTGCTGGCAATCCGGTACGGGCTGGATGGGCTGGACCGTCACCATGGCCTGCTCGGCCCCTTTCGGGAGCGGGGCTGGAGCATCTATGAAGTTGCCTCCACGTCGGCGCTGCAAGGCCGACCATCCGAGTCTGCGCTGGACGCACGCCGGCCCTGGCCGCGCAGACCCAGCCGGACGTTTTCGTTGATTCTGGGCGGGCCGGTCGAACGGCTGCCGGACCCGGTGCCCGCGATATGCATGTTTCGACGCCATCTGGATGACGACGGTCTGCTGTTCCTGGCCATGCCCAACTTGTTGGACCCTTGCCCGACCGAGCGGATGGCGCAGGAACTGTTTCGTGGCTCCCATGCCCGCCTCTACAGTCCGGGCATGGCCCAGACCCTTCTGGCGCGGAGCGGGTTTCGAACTGAGGCGCTCAGGATGCATCAAGGCGACGGCATGCTGGGCCTGCTCGGCAAGCCGGAGGAGGCGTCCGAGGACCAGCCCTTTGACGATCCGACTGCGGTCGGGGAATTGTTTCACGTTTTGCAATGGCCGGGGTCCGCCGATCGGTTGGGCTGGAACCTGGCCTCGTTGGCGGAAACCCAGGCCTGGGTGCTCCCCGCCCTGTGTCGGCGGCACGATCAATCGGCCTTCGTCGTGCGCCGCAGCGGGAGGTGCGTGGCGGCGCTGGAGGGCAGGACGGCGGACGGAGATGCGGTTCCGATCGTCAAATGGGGGGAACTGGACGGATATCAGCAGGCCGCGACCGCCCTGTCTCGGCAGGGCGAACAGGAAGAGACGATCATCCAGTTGGGGTTGGGATCGGGCGAACTGGCAGCCTGTCTTGCGGAGCGGCTGAGCAGCCGTGGGCATCTCTTTATCTGGGAGGCGGACCCGGCCCTGGCGAGGAGGACCCTCGAGTTGGTGGACCTGAGTTCGCTCTGGTTGTCTCCCCGGGTCACCCTGCTCCTCGGCGAGGACCCGGTCCTCCCGCCGGCACAGCGGCAGCGCCTGTTCGGGCCGGCCATCCTGCACAGTTCGAATTCAGCGCGATGCTGGAACGTAGCGGCGTACCGCCAGATCCTCGGCCGACTGGACTTGTCCGGCGTGCGGCCGCAGGTGGCGACAGCGGCGACAGGAGGTACGGGGTCATGATCGGGACGAACCACAAACGCCGCACAGGATCGGATCCGGCCGCGGACAAGCGTCTGCTGCTGCTTATCGCCGCCATGACCGCTCTGGCGTTGGTGATGAGCGCGATTGGTCTCCACTATGTCGAGGATCGCCTGATTGCTGCGACGGGGGAAAGCCTGGCCGTATCGGCCGTCGATATTGCGGACAAATTGGACTGGATGTTGGCAGAGCGCTATGGCGATATCCAGGTGATGACGCAGAATCCGGTGCTCAGGGGATCGGATCGGACGGCTGCCACCGCCTGGCTCAATCAGATACAGGATGCCTATCCCGTCTATCTGTGGCTGGGCCTGACGGACCGGGAGGGTCGCATCGTGGCCGCGACATCGCCGGCCAGTCTCGGCCGCGACCGAAGCGGTGCGACCTGGTTTCGGGCCCTGCGAGACGGAGGCGGGATTCAGGTCCAGGACGCGGCGATCACGGAAGAATCCGAGGGGGTGGTGGCGGTCGTCTTTGCCGCGCCGATCATGAATGCTCGGGGAGGGTTTGCGGGGACGCTCGTTGGCCAAGTCGGCCTTCCCGTGCTAGAGGACGCCTTTGCGCGGACCGTGACCGCGTTGCAGGCGCAGCACGGGACCGAGAGCCACATCGAGTACCAATTCCTGGCCCGCGACGGCACCCTGATCGCGGATTCGCGATTGCGGGAAGAGGGGCGGGTGAATCTCAAGCAACTTGGACTCCCGTCCGCACTGCTCTATGAGGCGAGTCCTCCCGGCTACATCGAAGAAATGCACGATCGCCGGAAGGTGACGGTCGTCACGGGATTTTCCCGCACGAAGGGGACCATGGGGTTCTCGGGCTTGCAATGGGGCGTTCTGATTCGCATCGATAAGCACGACATTCTCGGTCCGATCACCGGGTTCCTGTGGAAATTGGGCCTGGCCTACGCCGTGGTGTTGCTGCCGATGCTCGGCGTCCTGTTCTGGACCACCCATCGCATCGTGCGGTCCGGCCGGGAACTTGAGCGCAAGAACACCGAACTTGTGGACATGCGCGACCAAGCGCTGCAAGCGGCCCGGTCGAAGGCGGCGTTTCTATCGACCATGAGCCACGAGATCCGCACCCCCATGAACGGGGTGATCGGCATGACGGGGATGCTGTTGGAAACGGAGCTGACGGAGGAGCAGCGCGAGTATGTCGGCATTGTGCAGCGATCCGGCGAAGCCCTGCTCGCCATCATTAACGACATCCTGGACTTCTCCAAGAATGAAGCGGGCAAGCTCCATCTGGAGTGCTTGGAATTCGATCTGCGCGAGGCGATGGATGAAGTGCTGGACTTGCTGGCCGAGCGGGCCCAAGCCAAGGGGTTGGAATTGGTCTGTCACGCCGGGCCGGACGTGCCCTCGCTTGTGCGTGGGGACCCGGGACGCATCCGCCAGATACTGACCAACCTTGTCAGCAATGCGATCAAATTTACCGAGCGCGGCGAGGTGGTCGTTCGCGTTGAACGCGACATCGCAAATGATGAATGCGAAACGATGAATGATGAATTGGCAACAACGAGCGGGGCCTCCGACATGCATCGTTCATCGTGCATCGTGTTGCGTTTCTCGGTCACCGACACCGGTATCGGACTGACTCCGGAAAGCCGGCTCAACCTGTTTCAGCCGTTTTCGCAGGCCGACGGTTCGATCACCAGAAAGTACGGAGGGACCGGTCTTGGTCTGGCCATTTGCAAGCAATTGGCCACGGCGATGGGAGGAGAGATGGGCGTAGTCAGCGAACCGGGCCGGGGCAGCACCTTCTGGTTCACCCTACGACTGGACCGGACGTCGGCCGACGCTGTTCTGCCGTCGGAGTCCGATCTGCGCGGGGTGCGGGCGTGTGTGGTGGATGACCATGACGGCAACCGCCGTATGCTGGAGGCCTGCCTGAAGGTCTGGGGCGTCGAGAGCGTCAGCGCCGTGGACGGCCTGCGGGGCCTCGCCGCGCTGCGGGGCGCGGCACAGTGCGGGAAGCCCTGCGAGGTGGCGATTCTGGACATGCACATGCCGGGCATGAGCGGGCTCGAGTTGGCACAGGCGATCAGAGACGACGCGTCCCTCGCCGGCATTCGGCTGGTGCTGTTGACGTCCTGGGGCCAGCACCACGAAGCGGAAGCCGCGAAGAAAGCCGGGGTGGACATCTATCTGACCAAGCCCGTCCGGCATGGCCAACTGCGCCGCTGCCTGGCGTCGGTGCTGGCGCAACCGTCCGTCGGCCAACTGAGCGCCTCGACTGTGCCGACCGATCGACCTTCCGATGTCCTCCCGTCCAGCCTACTCGTTCGGGTCCTCGTGGCCGAGGACAATGTGACCAACCAGAAAGTTGCGGCCCGCATGCTGGCAAAGCTGGGGTGCCGCGTCGATGTGGTCGCCAACGGGCTGGAAGCGGTGGAGGCGCAGGGGCGCATTGCGTATGACGTGATCTTGATGGACTGTCAGATGCCCGAGCTGGACGGCCTTGAAGCCACGCGCCGGATTCGTGAACGTGAAACATGTGAATGGGAAATGGCGAATCGCGAAGCGCAAGCCGGTTCGGACTCTGCGAACCGGTCCGGCTCACCGTTCACCGTTCACCGTTC
>SCVN01000013.1 GCA_004296885.1 Nitrospirota bacterium
TTCCTCGCCACCATGAGCCACGAGATCCGGACGCCGCTCAACGGCGTCATCGGCATGCTCGAACTCTTGCAGGACAGCCGCCTCAACGCCGAGCAGGCCGACTTCGCCGGCACGGCCAGGCGGTCGGCGGAAATACTCCTGGGCATCATCAACGACATCCTCGACTTCTCCAAGATCGAGGCAGGCAAACTCTCCCTGGAGACCCTGGACTTCGGCCTGCCCTCGCTGGTGGAAGACGTCACCGAACTGATGGCGGAACAGGCCTCGCGCAAAGCCGTGGAAGTCACCGGGCTGATCGACCCCGACGTCCCCCACTCGCTGCAGGGCGATCCAAAGCGGCTCCGGCAGGTGCTCACCAACCTGGTTGGGAACGCGGTCAAGTTCACCGCGCGGGGCGACGTCACGATCCGCGTCGAACGCGACCCAACCAACGATGCAGGCAGCATGATGCATGATGAACAGCGGATCAAGGAAGACGGATCCGGCATTCATCATTCCTCACTCATCACTTTGCGTTTCTCGGTCACCGACACCGGCATCGGCATTCCGGAATCCCAGCAGGCTCATTTGTTCCAAGCCTTCGCACAGGCCGACAGTTCCACGACCCGCAAGTACGGGGGGACCGGGCTCGGGCTGGCCATCTCGAAGCAATTGGTGGAGCTGATGGGCGGGACGATCGGGCTGGAGAGCCAACCGGGTCAGGGCAGCACCTTTTGGTTCACGGTGGCACTCAAGGTCCGGCCCGTTCAGCCGCAACCGGATGCGGCGCCGTTTGCGGCGCACCACCGCGTCCTGATCGTGGCCGGCTCGGAGATGTTGCGCCTGCTCCTGCGGCAACACCTGTCCGCCTGGGGTCTCACGGATATCGCCGAGGACGACGGCCCGCACGCCACGCAACTGGCGAGGGATGCGGCCGACAGAGGGCGGCCGTTCACCCTCGCGATCCTCGACTACAACATCCGGGAAAGCCGCGTGGCACGGGCCATCATGGACGATCCGGTGCTGGCCGCCACAGCGGTGCTGCTCCTGACCCAAGCGGGAGTCAAAACGGACGCGCTGCCTCAGGGGCGCGCGCGCGTGGCCTGCATGCACAAACCTCTTCGGCGCTCGACCCTCCGTGAGCGGCTCGCCCAATTGTCGGACGGCGCCTCCCGCGATCCGCAAGAAGGGTGCGCGCAACAGCCCGTCACACCCGCGGCGGCCGGCGGATCTCGGCTGCTCGTCGTGGAAGACAACGATGTGAACCAGGCGGTGGCGGTGCGCCTGCTGCAGAAACTCGGCTACCAGGCGGATGTGGCCGCCAACGGATGCGAGGCCCTGGCCGCGCTGGCGCGCAGACCCTATGCCGCCATTCTGATGGATTGCCAGATGCCCGAGATGGACGGCTATGAAGCCACGCGCCGGATTCGTGAACGTGAAACATGTGAATGGGAAATGGCGAATCGCGAAGCGCAAGCCGGTTCGGACTCTGCGAACCGGTCCGGCTCACCGTTCACCGTTCACCGTTC
>SCVN01000014.1 GCA_004296885.1 Nitrospirota bacterium
CACCATCATCGAGAGCAGCAGGTGCAGGATCGCATGGTCGGGGACGCGCGATTGGATGAAGACCGTGGCGCGCTGCGGATCGATGCCGGCGGCGAGCCAGTCGATGAGCAGCTCGCGCGAGAATTCCTTGATGCGGCTGGTGTCGGCATAGTTGGTGGAGAGGGCGTGCCAGTCGGCGACGAAAAAGAAGCAGTCGTACTGTTCCTGCAGCGCCTTCCAGTTTTCCAACGCGCCGAGCCAGTTGCCCAGGTGGAGGAGCCCGCTGGGCTGCATGCCGCTCAATACTCGTTTTTTTGCGTGGTGGGTCGTCATCATGCTCCTGTTATTCGAGCTGGATCAGTTTGCCCTGTTTGACCTGAATGAGAAAAATCCGCCGCTCCAGTGTGCCGCCGGGACCGAAGGACGCCAGCCCGCCCAGCGAGGGCAGGTCCTGGCCTTTTAAGAGCTGCTCGCGCAGGCCTTTCCCGTTCGTGGCGCCCCTGCGAATGGCCTCCAGGGCCAGCCGCGCCGCGTCGTAGGCCTGGGCGGCGAACAGGGTCGGATTGTTCTGGTACTTCCGCCGGTACTGCTCCACGAAGTCACGCATCGCCTGGTCCTGGCTCTCTTGAAACCAGCCGTCCACGAAGACGCTGCCGTCGATCGAGCGGTCCGCCAGGCGCAGCAAGTCCGGCGTATTCCAGGCATTGCTGCCCAACAGCGGGACCTTGATGTCGTAGAAGCGCAGTTGCGGGGCCAGCAGGGAGACCTCGCCGGCGCTGCCGGGCAGGAAGAGGGCGTCGAAGCCGGCCGTGTAGGTGATCTTGGTGGCGCCTTTGCTCGTCTGGCTCGTCGTGGCGGTCCCGTGCCGTTTCAGGTCTTCGGCTTTCAGATGCTTGATCTGCGGGCCGAAGTCCGTGGTGTTTTCCGGATAGGATTCGATGGCGATGATCTCGCCGCCTCGCTGGCGGACCTCCTGGCTGAACAGACGGGCCAATTCCTGTCCGTACGCGGTCTCCGGGTGGAGGATGCAGAGGCGTTTGTATCCCAGTCGCCCGACCGCATAGTCCGCCAGGCGGCGGGCTTGCTGCGGATAGGTGAGCGCGGTCGTGAACAGGTAGGTTCCCAGGCGACGCACGTCGGACGTCGTGGCCGCGGGGGTCAGAAAGGGCGTGTCGGTTTCCTCGGCTACGGCGGCGGCCGTCGGCAGGTGGCGCGAGAGGAGGGGGCCGATCACCGCCTGCGGGTGATATTCCGAGACCAACTCGAGCAGTTCGGTACGGAGCGTCGCCTTTTCCAGGCCGGTTGTGTCTTTGACGACGAGCCCGACGGAGGTCAACCCGGTCTCCTTGGCTTTCTCGATGGCCAGCCGAATGCCGTTCAGCGCCTCGGTTCCGAAGGGGCTCAGACGTCCCGAGGTCGGCACCGCCGCCGCCAGCACGTACTGGCTGGTCTTGAGCTTCGTCTTGTGTACGCGCAATTGCTCCGCGGCGGACTGGGCATAGTCGTGGGAAGGAAAATGCGTGAGGAAGAGGCGCAGATTACGCTCGGCCAGATGCTCTTCCCCCCGCGCCTGGTGCATCTCGATCAACCGAATCAAGACGAGGTCGCCGGGAAATGTCGTCGGGTAGGCGTCACGCAGATGTGCCAGCGCCGTGCGATCGGCTTGTTCCTGCACGAGGCGCCTGATGCGCTCGCGCGCCTCGGCGGTGCGCTCGGCCGGGCCGATGGACATCTCCTCCAGCCAGGTTTGAGCGGCCCGCACGTAATCCTTCTTGATGGCCTGGACTTCTCCGATCGCCTTGAGGACGTCGCGCTTGGTCTCGATGTCCTCCGCCTGCGCGCGCACGTCGGACAGGAGGGAGAACGCCTGGTCCGTCTTGCCCAGGTGTGCCTGCACGGTGGCGAACAGCATGCGGCTCCGGACGGCCACCTCGGCCTTCGGGAATTCGGTCAGGAGGCGGTCTAAGTAATCGGCCGCCGCGGCATAGTCTTTCTTGTCGTTGAGCGCGCCGGCCATGAGGAAATAGACCTGGGCTAACGAGTCGCCCTTGGCCGAGGCCAGGAGCGGCTTGAGGGTTTCGATGGCTTCGTCGTCTTGTTGGGCGTCGAGCAGGGCTTTGGCTTTTGCCAGGGGCCCGTCATCCGGCTTCTGCGGAGGAGCGTTCTTGATATGGGGGGGCGGCGGAGCGTCGGCGTCGGCGCCGTAAATGGTCGGGGGTTGGCTCAGCGAGGCGAGCAGCAGAATGGACAGAGACAGACCGGCGGCCAGGCCGCGCACAGAGAGGGAGCGGACCAAAGGGCACGTGGGGGAAGGGGGGTGTTGTTGTGAAGGACTTGAAACGACCATCGGCTCCTAAGTATTGCGCCGGTTTGTGCGCGAAGGCTTCTGTACTATAGGGGGCAGGTGCGGGGCTGTCAAGGCAACGACGAAGCGTATCATGTTGTTTTCACAGATGTTCATGCGTATAGTCGGAAAATGTCCAGCAGGGTGGGCTGATGGAAAGACTTGACGGGTTGGTGGATCGCTACCTCGCCGATTTGCGGGTCGAAGCGGGACTGGCCGGCAACACCCTCGAGGCCTACCGGCGCGATCTGCAGAAGCTGCAAGATTTTTTCGCCGCCCGCGCGATCCGTGATCCGGCGGGCGCGACCCGTCCGGTCATGTCCGAATTTCTGGCGCATTTGCGGCGCACGAATCTCTCGCCTGCGTCCGCCGCCCGATGCATGGCCGCGTTGCGGGGCTTCTTTCGCTTCCTCTGCCGCGAGCGGTTTGTTCAGGAGAACCCGCTGCTCAACTTCAAAACTCCGCGCCCCTGGGTGAGGCTGCCCAAGGTGCTCTCGCAAGCCGAGGTCTCCAAGCTGCTCGAGCTTCCGGCGGAGACGCAGCCGGAAGGCAAGCGCGACGCGGCGATGGTGGAATTATTGTATGCGACGGGGTTGCGGGTTTCGGAATTGGTGAATCTGGAAGTGGCGCATCTGAACATGAGCGTCGGGTATGTGCTGGCGTCGGGCAAGGGGGCGAAGCAACGGGTCGTGCCGATCGGCGAAGTGGCCCGGCAGAGACTGGAGGCCTATCTGGAGCAAGCCCGTTCGGCCATGGTCAAGGGCCGTCAGGTGCGGCACCTGTTTGTGACCCGGCGCGGCACCAAACTCACGCGCCAGGGGTTTTGGAAAGCGCTCAAGGCGCGGGCGCGGCGCGCCGGGATCACGAAACCCATCTCGCCCCATATGCTCCGCCACTCCTTCGCGACCCACTTGCTGGATCGCGGGGCCGATTTGCGCTCGGTCCAGACGATGTTGGGCCATGCCCGGATCACCACGACCCAGATTTATACGCATGTCGAGCGCGAGCGGCTGAAGCGCGTGCATACGAACCTGTTCCCGCGGAAGCAGCGACGCGGCGTCAAGGCGAAATGATGAATGCTGAACGATGAACGGATGACGGGACATGCAGCAACTCCGCGGCCAGGTCGTTCATCATTTATCATTTATACTTCATCGTTGCTTGTCGCGCGGTTGACAACCAGCGGCAGACTTGATACCATCCGAACACTCTCGCGCAACTGCTCGGCAAGCTTAAGAATTCGGGCGGATAGCTCAGTTGGGAGAGCGCTGCCCTTACAAGGCAGAGGTCACAGGTTCGATCCCTGTTCCGCCTACCAAACCTGTGACGCGATCGAAGAGTGGGCATCTCACGGAGTCGAACGGTAGTATCGAGGTGCCGGGCACAGAATTTTATCTGCACATCATCTATCCGAACTATGGGGCCGTCGTTCAGCTTGGTTTAGGACGCCAGATTGTCAATCTGGAGGTCGCGGGTTCAAATCCCGTCGGCCCCGCCAATTTCCCCCAATGGGTTGAGTGGTTTCGGTATTGTAAGCCCTGCATGATGCGGGAGGAGATGTACTAGCCTGATGATGTCTCAGACCGGTCCTCTTGGGCTCGTCGGTTCGCTTGGGACGGTATCGAAAGTCGTTCTGCTGGTGCTCTTCCTCTTCTCCGTCGTTTCCTGGACCATCATTCTGCTCAAATGGCGGACCTTCCGCGCCGGAGACCGGGACGACCGGCGCTTCATGAACGCCTTCGCCAAGACGCAGGACCAGGAGGACCTCCGCCGGCAGGCGCGTCGATTGCCGGCCAGTCCGACGGCCATGCTTTTTCTCGGGGTCACGGATCGGCTGCAGGGGGAGTCCCGTGAAGGTCGAGATGGACTGACGGTCGGCTCCGCCGATCCGGTCGAGGAGCAGTCGCCCGCGGACCGCCAATATATGGATCGGGTCGTGGCGCATCTGGTGCAAGACCAGATTGCCAAGCAGGAGACATACCTGCCGTTCCTGGCCACGACGGGCAATATCACGCCGTTCGTCGGGCTTCTGGGCACGGTAATGGGGATCATCGACGCCTTCGGGGAAATCGGCAAGCAGGGAACCGCCAGCATCTCGGCGGTGGCTCCCGGCGTAGCGGAAGCTTTGGTCGCCACTGCCGCCGGTCTCTTTACGGCGATTCCGGCGGTCATCGCCTACAATTACTTCCTGAATCGGATCCGCAAGTCTTCGTTCCGGGCAGAGGCGTTCAGCATCGAGCTGATGCACCGGCTGCAGGCCAAGCCCAAGGCCGCGGGGGTGCGCGGGTGATCTTCGAAAGCCGGCGCCGCCGGTTCATGGCCGAGATCAACGTGGTCCCGCTCGTGGATGTGGTGCTGGTGCTGCTGATCATTTTCATGGTGACGGCGCCGATGCTCTACCGCGGCATGGACATCAAACTGCCGACCTCCGCCAGCAATACGATCAAGCCCGAGGAACGGCTCGTGCTCACGATCGAACGGGATCAGAAGCTCTATCTCGACAAGGACCGGGTTTCTCCGGCTCAGCTGGAGACCCGTCTGCGGGCGGCGAAGCAACGGAATCGCGAGGTGTCGGTGTTCCTGCGGGCCGACCGCGAGGTGCCCTACGGCACCGTCGTGCAGGTGATGGACGGGGTCAAGCAGGCGGGGATCGACAAGCTGGGCATGGTGACGGACCCCGTCGGGCCGGAGCGTGTGACGGACGGGCTCGCGAAGGAGCCGGGCAGGCCATGAGCGTCGGGGAGGGCGCGCGCGCATCTGAGGTGGCGCGACGGCGGACATGACGGCGGACGCCTGTTCAGATTCGTCGCTCTGGTGGCAGGGGACGGCGCCGCAGCCCTCGCGTCCGGGCGCGATGCTCGTCCTGTCGCTGCTGCTGCACCTGGCGGTGCTGATCATCGCCGGCGGATTCAAGTTGCCGAGCAAGATGGACCGGCCGCTGGCTTCGTATCAGGTCTCGCTGGTCACCTTGCCTCCGGCGCCGCCACCGGCTCCGGTGCAGCGGGCCGTGGAGGCGGAGGTTCCGGTCTCCCCGCCTCCGGCGCCGGCCGCGCCGCCACCGGCTCCGGTGCCGCACGTGGTCAAGCCGGCGGTCGCGCCGCCCGTCACGGTGCCCAAACCGCCGCCGGCTCCTGCGCCCTCCAAGTCGGAGGCGCAGCTCAAGGATCTTTTGCGCGGGATCAAGTTGCCGCCGCAGGCGCCCGCGTTGGGCGATGTGGCGCCTGCGCCGAAATCGGCGCCGGTCCAGCGGGTGCAACCGGCCAAGACCGACGCGTCGCAGCAGAAGTTCAAGCGGGAGATCGACGACCTGCTCAAGAACGTGGCGGTGCCCGAGTCCCAGCCGGTGGCCGTCGGACCCACCATGCCCAAGGAGAACCAGGCCAAGCAAACCTTGACCCAGCAGATGCAGAACCTGGAGCCGCAGACGTTGAAGCCCGCTCCGGAAGAAGCCATTCTGAAGCGGCCGGCGCCGACGCAGCAGGCCAAAGCGGCGGCCAAGATTCCCGCCACCAGGATGCAGGTGCTCGGCGTCGCAACGGGATTCAACTGGTATCTTGCGCAAGTCCAGCGGTTGATCAGCGCGCAGTGGGTGGCTCCGCCGGTGGACTTGACCGGCAGGATGTACAGAGTCGTGATCAAATTCCGGCTGGACCAGTCCGGGGGCGTGAGCGCGGTGGCGGTGGAGACTTCGTCCGGCAACGGCTATTTCGACGATGCGGCCACCCGCGCGGTGCTGAAGGCCGACCCGCTCCCGCCGTTCCCGAAGGATTTGGCCGAGTCGTCCTTGGACGCGCATTTCAGTTTCGTGGTGGGTGAGGGGGTTGGGTAGGCGGATGCGATACCTGCTCGTCATAACGTTGCTCCTGGGGGCCGGGCTCGGGGCGATCCTGGAATCCGGCGCGGCGGACGTGTTCCTGGAAGCGACGCGGCCGGACTTTCAGAAAATTCCGATCGCCGTGCTCGGGTTTCGCGACGGACAGCTGCCGGACAACCCCGGGTCGAGGCTGACGCAAGTGCTCAAGGACGACCTCCGCCGCTCGCTGATTTTTTCGGTGACGGATCCGGCGAAGCTGGGCCTGACGCTGGACGGGGCCTACGGGGCCCAAAACGTGCTGTTCAAGCAGGCGGTGGACAACGGGATTGCGGTGTTGGTCTGGGGGCAGGTTGCGGCCCGCCAGCCGGATTTGGTGTTGGACGGGTTGATCTACGACGGCGTGAAGCAGGAAGCCATCGCCAGCAAGCGCTATGTCGGGGCGCCGCCGGTGCTGCGTCAGATGGCGCACCGTCTGGCCGACGAGCTGGTGTACCGTTATACGGGGGAGCCGGGAATCGCCAAGACCAAGATCGCGTTCGTGTCGGAGCAGGGGGGTAGCCGCGAACTCTACGTCATGGACTACGATGGCTACGGCCCGCGTCAGGTGACGGCCGATGGGTTTCTGAGTCTCATGCCGCGCTGGTCGCTGGATCGGCGGCACATCGTCTTTACCACCTACCGGAGCCGGACCAAGCAGGATATCGACGCGATTGAGTTGGCCACGGGGAAACGGGCGACCCTGGTGTCTATGCCCGGGCTGAACATCACCCCGGCCTTCTCGCCTGATGGGACGGATCTGGCCTTCGCCTCCAGCAACGAGGGGAATGCCGAGATCTATAAACTGAGCTTGCGCACCAAGACGCTGACCCGGCTGACGGTCAACAACGGCGGAGACTTGTCCCCTGCCTGGGCGCCGTCCGGCCGTGAACTGGCCTTCGTGTCCGACCGGGGCGGCAGCCCGCAGATCTACTTGATGAGCGTCGACGGTTCCAATGTGCGCCGTCTGACCTTCGAGGGCGATCACAATGCCGCCCCGGCCTGGTCCCCGCGCGGCAATTGGATCGCCTACGTTTGCCGCGGCCAGGACCGGCAGTATAAGCTGTGCCTGATCAGTCCGGACGGGCAGAAGCGGATTCAGATCACGTCAGGCCAGGGAGTGGACGACTCGCCTTCCTGGTCGCCGGACGGTCGGCATCTGGTATTCAGCTCGACCGCGGAAGGGAAGAGCCACATCTACATGATCAACAGCGACGGAACCGATCTCGAACGGCTGACGTCGGGCGGAGTTCACCACAGCGCTCCTGCCTGGTCGCCGGCGTAGAAGACGGGGCCGTCTCGGTTTATGCCGAGGAAGCAGAGAAGGTGTTAACCTCAGGAGGAGACAAGCCTATGCATACATGCACGCGAACCGTGACGATGGTGGGTTTGCTGGGGCTGGTGGCATTGGTCGGTGCCGGCTGCAGCAAGTCCATCCAATCGGATGTCGGATCCAAATCGTTCGAGCCGGCGCCCAGCCAGTCGAAATCCGCCGGACAGGATGCGCCCGTCAGCCAGTTCGGCTCGTTGCCCGGCGACAGCAACGGAAAGTCTTCGGGGAAGGGGTCCGGCGAAGAGCGGGTATCGGAAGGGGTTGCCGTCGCCAAGGCGGAGTCCTCCGGATCGTCCAGGCAACAGGAGATGCAGCAGGAGGCGGCGGCGACGGCCGAGGCGGGACTCGACGACGTGTTCTTCGCCTACGACTCGTGGAAGCTGAGCGAGGACGGCAAACAAGCGCTGTCCAAAGACGCGGAGTGGCTCAAGACCAATGGATCGCAGAAGCTGGCCGTCGAAGGTCATTGCGACGAGCGCGGCACCCAGGCGTACAATCTGGTCCTGGGGCAGAAGCGGGCCAAAGCGGTCCGCAATTACCTGGTCGAACTCGGCGTGGCCGGCAATCGCATCACGATCGTGTCGTATGGCAAGGACCGGCCATTCTGCAAGGAGTCCAATGAGTCTTGTTATCAACGGAACCGGCGCGGCCACCTGGTCGTCAGCGGCAAGTAAGCGGCGCGTCCGGTCCGCGCCGCGCGCGGGTGAGGTCCGGCGGTGAGGGTGCAGGTCCAGGTCGGGCGGTTCCGGTCCGGTCCGGCGGGCAGGACCGCCGCGGCCTGTGCCGGTCTCTGTCTGTTGTTGACCGGCTGTCTCGCGCAAAAGTCCGAGCTGGTCAAGGTCAGCCAGGACTTGGACAAGAAAATCTCCCTGCTGGATCAGCGGGAGAAAGACATCGAGGCGAAGAACAAGAATCTCGACGAGCGGATCGCGCAGACCAACACCCTCATCAATGAGGCTCGGGCGAGGGCCCTCAGCGCGATCCGTGAAATCCGCGAGGAAGACCAGCCGAAAATCCAGGGCAAGATCGATGAGAGCGATTACAAGGTCAAAGCCCTGGAAGCGCGGGTGGAGGACCGGGCCACCAAAATCGAGCAGTTGATCGCCAAACGCGACGCCGAATCGGAGAAGCGCGCGGCTTCGCTGGAAAAGACCGTGAGCAGTCAAACGGTGGCGCTGGCTTCCATGGCCAAGACGGTCGATGGGCGTCTGGAAGAGCATGACAAGGCCGCCGCCGCGGCTCAGGCGCAGACCCGCGCGCTCAACGAGCAGATCGTCCAGTTGAACCGGGCTCTGACCGATTTCCGACAGGCGCTGTCCGGCTTGGGCGACAAGCTGGTCCAACAGGAGCAACGGACCAACGATGTGTCGGCCAGGCTCCAGGCCGATGCCAAGGCCACGAACGACCATTTGGACAAGGTGACCAAGAGCGTGGGCACCGTGGCCAAAACGCTGGAGGCGGTCGGCGCCAAATTCGTGGCGCAGGAAGAGGCGCAGGATCGACGCTTGGACGACATGGCCAAGTCGCTCCATGCAGCCACCGCCCAGATGCAAGCTCTGACCCATACCGTCGCCAAGCTGCAAGGGCAGGGGAAGGGCGCCAAGGGAAAACCGGACGGAAAGGCAAGTCACCCGGCGACCGGCCAGGCTCCCGCAGCGGCGGAATCCAGGCCCGAGCCTCAGGCGGCCCCCGTAATGTCCGAGTCCGAAGCGGGGGCGTCGGAACCGGCGCCAGCGGCATCGGCTGACGAACCGGCCAATGCCGGGGCGGCGGCTGCTTCGGCTGCAGCCGAAGACGGCGCTATGCAGGTCGCCGGGCCGCTGGCCGGCGAGGCGCTCCTGACAGGTGACGGAGACCGGGCCGGCGGAGCCAAAGCGGCCTATGATCGGTCGTTCCAGCGGTTCAAACAAAAAGATTTCGACGGGGCGCTGGAACGGTTTTCGGAGTTTCTGACCCAGTACCCGACGAGCAAGCTGGCGCCGAACGCGCAGTATTGGATCGGAGAATGTTACTTCGGCAAGAATGAATACGGCCGGGCCATTGCCGCCTATGAGCAGGTGAAAGCCATTGATCCGGCCAGCGAGAAGGTGCCGGCCGCGCTGTTCAAGAAGGGGCTGGCCTACCTCGCGCTCAAGGATCGCAAGAAAGCGTCGCTGGCGTTGACGCAAGTGGTCGAGGTGTTTCCCAAGAGCCCCGAAGCGGGCAAGGCCCGCGAAAAATTAGTCCAACTCAACCAAGGCCGATAACATCATGCGAATGTGTCATGTGCCGTCCGGACTATCCGTCAGGTTGCTGGCCGTCATGGCCTGGGGTTGGCTCACCCTCGCCGGCTGTGCCAGCCACGCCGACTTCGTGAAGACCCAGGAGCAAGTCCGGGCCGTCGCCAAATTGCAGGAGCAGGACCGGCAACGCGACGAAGAGATCCAAAAACGGCTCCAAACCCTGGAGTCGAAAGGCGGCAAGACTCCGCCGGCGGACCAGGCGGTCAAGGGGCGGACGAAGGACGTGGAGGCGCTCCGGCAGCAGATGGAAGAACTGACGGACCGGTTGAACGACCTGGACCGCCGGGTCGCCCGGCTGCAAGACAGCCAGTACGCCTCACCGACGCCGGCCCCGGCCAAGCCGGATGCGACGCCCGCCCAGCCGCCCAACGAACCGTCCCGACAGTCCAAACCGGCCAAGCTGCCGGAGCCTCCGGCCGTCCTTCCCGGCACCCCGGACATTTCACCCACCAGTGCGTTCAACTTGGCGCAGAACGACTATCTCAACGGGCGGTATGAGTTGGCCATCCGGGGCTTCGAGCGGTTCTTGAAAGATTTTCCCTCGACGTCGAAAACCCCCGATGCCCATTATTTCATCGGCGAATCGTACTACAGCCTGAAAGACTACCCGCATGCGATGCAAGCCTTCGACGTGGTCATCCAGGAATATCCGAAGAGCGAAAAAGTGCCTCCCGCTCTGTTCAAGCTGGGGCTGTCCTCGGCGGAAACCGGCGATCCCCTGAAAGCGCGTAGTTACCTGAAGCGGGTGCTTGAGGAGTTTTCCTCCTCCAACGAAGCCAAGCTCGCCAAGAACAAACTGGCCGAACTCCGATGAGTCGCTCCCCACAGTCCGCCCCGCCGCCGGCGCGGTGCCGTCCGGCTCGCGTTGTGAGCCGCGCGTCCGCCGCCCGCAACAATTTTGGCAACCAGAGGAGGCCAGGTCGGTGACCCTCGTGAGCCGTACTGGAAAAATTCAGGTGTTGCCCGGCGACGTGGTCAGCAAGATCGCCGCCGGCGAAGTGGTGGAACGGCCGGCGTCCGTCGTGCGGGAGTTGGTGGATAACAGCCTGGATGCCGGCGCGACGAAAATTACGGTGGAGGTGCGGGACGGCGGGCGTACGCTGATCAAAGTGACCGACGACGGGGAAGGGATGAGCCCGGAGGACGCCCCGCTGGCTCTGCAACGCCATGCGACCAGCAAGGTTCGCTCGGAACAGGACCTCTGGTTCATCCAGACGCTAGGGTTTCGAGGAGAAGCCCTGCCCAGCATCGCCTCCGTGTCCCGGCTGACGCTGATCACGGCCCGGCGGGATGAGCCGGTGGGCACCAGATTGGTCCTCACGGGCGGGGTGACGGAGCAGCGGGAGGACGTGGCCGCGTCACCCGGCACCCAGATCGAGGCGACGGACCTGTTCTTCAATACGCCGGCGAGAAAAAAGTTCTTGAAAGCCACGCCGACGGAGTTGTCGCACATCTGCCAGGTGATGCAACAAGCGGCGCTGGCCTGGCCGCAGGTCCGGTTTCGGTTGCTGCACAACGGGCAGGAGGTGTTGGACTATCCGGCTGCCGCGTCCCTGCGCGACCGGCTGCTGCAACTCTACGGCCAGCGCTGGCTGGAGCAGGTGGTGGATGTGCGGGGCGAGGGCCCTGGCCTGCGTCTGACCGGCGTGACCGTACACGGAGCTCAGGTGAGGGCCGGACGCACCCCGCAGGAACTGTTCGTCAACCGCCGCGCCGTCAAGAGTCCGACCGTGGCTCATGCGATCGCCGACGGGTACGGCTCCTTCCTGGCCAAGGGGCGATATCCTCAATATGTCTTGTTCCTGGAGGTGGAGCCGGCGCGGGTGGATGTGAACGTGCATCCGGCGAAGCGCGAGGTGCGGTTTGCCGATCAGGACCTGGTCCATCAAACGGTCCGGCGTTCGGTCCGGACGGCCCTGGGCGGCAGTCCGGAGAGCATTCAGCTTGACGGGCAGTCTCAGCAACCGACCGACCGGGCCGCGGGCGGATCAGCCGGCTGGCAGACTCAGCCGGCTCTGCTCCTGCGAAGGGAAGGTCTGCAGACGACGACGGGCCGGGCGAACCCAGCCGGACGGGATGCAGCGTCCTCCTTCTCGGGAGACGAGCAGCTGGCCGTCCCGGGGATCGGGGAGGCCTCGCCCGGCTATCTAATTGAGGCGGCGAGCGAGGTGACTCCGCTGGGCCAGGTCAGCGGGACGTTTTTGGTCGCCCAGGTCGGCACGGAGCTGCAGGTGATCGATCAGCATACGGCGCATGAACGGGTGCTGTTCGAGCGTTTGTGGCGGGCCTGGCTGGAACATCGCGTGCCGTCCCAGCCCTTGCTCATTTCGGAGCCGATCGAGGTGCCGCTCCAGGGTGCCGCGTTGCTCACGCGTCACCTGCCGGAGTTGGACAAACTCGGGCTCTCCATCGAGCCTTTCGGGGCCGGCGCCTTCGTGGTGCGGGCGGTTCCGGCCCAGCTGGCGCATCTGGACTATGTCGCGCTCGTGCACGACTTGATCGAAGACCTGTCGGAATGGAACGCCGCCTCGTCGCTGGAGGCCAAGGTGCGGCCCATCCTGGCGACGCTGGCCTGTCACAGCGCGGTGCGGGCCGGTCGGGCGATGGAACCGTCCGAGAGCAAGCAGCTGATCGAAGACTGGGTGCGCGAGGGGTTGCCGATGACCTGCCCGCACGGGCGGCGGGTGGCGCTCCGCTTTCCCGCGGCGGAATTGGGTAAAATCTTTGGCCGCGCCTAACGCAGCAATGCTTAATGTTGCATTGTTAATGTTCAATTAAAAACCGGTTATGACTTCCATTCAACATTCAACATTGAACATTGAGAATTCTCTTAAGGCGAAGCCCCTCGTCGCCCTGGTCGGGCCGACCGCCGTGGGCAAGAGCCGCGTCGGGATTCTGTTGGCCAAGGCGTTGGGCACGGAGGTCCTCACGGCCGATTCGCGCCAGGTCTTTTGCGGCATGGATATCGGTATGGACAAACCGACGGTGGCGGAGCGGCAAGGGGTGCCGCACCGGCTGATCGATCTGGTCGAGCCGGACCAGCCGTTCAACGTGGGGCTCTATCGCCGGCACGCGCTGGAGGAGATCGGGCGTTTGCATGGAGCGGGGAAGCTCCCTCTGCTGGTCGGCGGAACGGGCCTTTACGTGCGCGCGCTGCTGCGGGGCTTGTGGGACGGGCCGGCGGCCGATTGGGCTTTGCGCGGGAGGCTGGAAGCCGAGGCGCGCGACCAGGGGATCGGGGTGCTCTACCAGGAACTGTCCCGTGTGGACCCGGCCTCGGCGCAGCGGCTGCATCCGCACGACCAGGTGAAGATCATCCGGGCCTTGGAGGTCTACCGGTTGTCCGGGCGTCCGCTCTCCGCCGCGATTCACGAACATGCCTTCGGCGAATCGCCGTTCTCGTCGCTCGTGATCGGCCTGACGCGCGACCGGGAGGCGCTCTATCGAAGGGTTGATGCCAGGGTTGACGAGCAGTTGGCCAAGGGCTTGCTGGAGGAAACCCGGAGCTTGTTGGCCGAGGGGTATCGTCGCGAACTGGGCTCCATGAAGGGGCTCGGGTACCGGCAGATGGCCGGGTACCTGGCCGGCGAATATCCTTATGCCGAGGCGGTGCGCCTGCTCAAGCGGGACACGCGGCATTTCGCCAAACGGCAACTGACTTGGTTCCGCAAAGAGCCGGGGCTGATCTGGCTGACGATCGGAGAGCAGGACAGGTTCGAAGACGTGTCGGCTCGCATCGTGGAACTGGTCCATCGGTTCCTGGCCGACCTGGCCGGGGCGGCGAGAAAAGAAATACGGAAGACGGTCGTGGCAACCTAGGAGGAGAGCAAAGAGTGGCACGCAAGCAGGCAGCGCAAGCGAGAGCAACCATCGGTATTATCGGAGGCAGCGGCCTCTATGAAATGGACGGGTTGGAGCAAGTCCGCGAGGTGAAGGTCAACACGCCGTTCGGCAAGCCGTCCGACGCCATCATCCTCGGCCGGATCGACGGGCGTTCCGTGGCCTTTCTCTCCCGGCATGGCCGGGGACACCGCATCAGCCCGAGCGAGATCAACTACCGGGCCAACATCTATGCCATGAAATCGCTGGGGGTCACCCGAGTGATCGCCGTCAGCGCGGTGGGCAGCATGAAGGAATCGGTGCGGCCGGGCGACGTGCTGTTGCCGGATCAGTTCATCGACTTCACGAAACGCCGGATCGGCACCTTTTTCGATCGGGGCATCGTGGCCCACGTGGCGTTCGCCGACCCGATCTGCCCGCATCTCTCGGGCGCGATGGCCGAGGCCGCCCAGGGGGCCGGCGCCACCGTGCATCGGGGGGGGACCTATCTCTGCATCGAGGGACCTCAGTTCTCCACGCGGAGCGAGTCCTTCCTCTACCGGCAGTGGGGCGTGGATGTGATCGGGATGACCAACCTGCCCGAAGCCAAGCTGGCGCGGGAAGCCGAGATCTGCTACGCCACGTTGGCGCTGCCGACCGACTACGATTGCTGGCATTCCAGCGAGGAGTCCGTGACGGTCGAGGCGATCCTGGCGACCCTCCACAAGAACGTGGCGATGGCCAAACGCATCCTGCGCGCCACGTTGCCGGTTGCCGAGGAGCCGCGGACCTGCGCTTGCGGGACGGCATTGGAGTACGCGGTGCTGACGGCGCCGGACAAGATCACCAAGGAGGCGCGCAAGCGTCTCGGCTTATTGCTGGGCCGGCGCTATGCGCCGGCGAAAGGAGGCCGCTGAGATGGGCAAGCTGTTGGTCGTCGGCTCGGTCGCGTTGGATACGGTCCGAACTCCGTTTGGCGAAGGCACCGAGGTATTGGGCGGGTCGGCGACCTATTTTGCAACCGCGGCCAGTTATTTCACCGGCGTGGATCTCATCGCCGTGGTGGGGGAGGATTTTCCGGAGGCCCACCTGAAGTTCCTCAAGAGCCGCGGCATCGACCTGGCGGGATTGGAACGGCGGCCCGGCCAGACCTTTCGCTGGAAAGGCGAGTATACTCACCAGCTGAACGAAGCCCATACCCTGGACACCAAGCTGAACGTCTTCGAAACGTTCCGGCCCAAGATTCCCGAGGCGTACCGGTCGCCGGACTTGCTGTTTCTCGGCAATATCGACCCGGAGCTCCAGTTGGACGTGCTGCAGCAGGTCAAGCGGCCCACGCTGGTGGCCTGCGACACGATGAATTTTTGGATCAACGGCAAGCGGGACGCGCTCTGGCGCACGTTGGCCCAGGTGGACGTGCTGGTGATCAACGACGGCGAGGCCAGGGCGCTGGGCGAGTCGCCGAACCTCGTGCAAGTGGCGCAAAAGATTCTCGCCAAGGGGCCCAAGCATCTGATCATCAAGCGGGGGGAGTACGGGGTCTTGTTCTTCAACCAGAAGCAGATGTTCGGGGCCCCCGCCTATCCGCTCGAACAGGTCCGCGATCCGACCGGGGCCGGGGACACGTTTGCGGGAGGCTTCATGGGATACCTGGCGGCGACCGGCAATCTGTCGGAGCAGGCCATCCGGCAGGCGATCATCTTCGGCAGCGTCATGGCTTCCTTTACGGTTGAGGCCTTCAGTCTTGACCGATTGCGCGCGCTGGATTACAAAGAGATCGAAGCCCGGTTTCGGGAATTCAAGCGGCTCACCCATTTTGACGATTTGCCGTGAGGTCGCCATTGCTTCAGCGCGTGAGTGGAACCGTTCTGGCCTGTCTCCTCTGCTGGATGGGCGGGTGGCTGGGCTGCGGCTCGGAGGAAGCGGTCAAGCGGGCCGACGGCTATTACAAAGAAGGGATGGCCAATCTGGAGAACAATCGCCAGAAGGCCTTTGTCTCCTTCCAGAAGGCGATCCAGGAAAATCCCAAGCATCGGGACGCGCATTATTATGCGGGGCATATCTATGCCGAACAGCAGAAATATCCGCAGGCCGAGGAGGAGTTCCGCGAAGCGTTACGGATCGACCCTGAGTACTCCGAGGCACGCAATTACCTGGGCAACGTGCTCAAGGAGCAGGACCGCTGGCAGGAGGCGATCAGCGCCTATCGTCGCGCGTTGAGCAACCCCTTGTACGCGACGCCGGACGTGGCCTGGTACAATCTGGGCCTGGCCCTCGCCCATGAAGGCGATATGCCGGGGGCGGCGCGGGCCTTCGAAGACGCCCTGTTGGTAACGCCTCCAAACGCCCCTTCGGCGCAGGTGCAGTTGGAGTTGGGGCGGGTCTATTACCGTCTTGGTTATGATACGAAGGCGCGCGAGTTTCTGATGCGCGTGGCCACGTTGGATAAGGGCGGACGGTTCGCCGCCGAGGCGAACCAATTACTGGAGCGGCTCAGGCCGTAGCGGACGACGGAGTCATATGGAATCGATCGGGGATTTTTTCAGGCAGGTCCGCGAAACCAAGGGGCTGACGCTCGACGATGTCGCCTCGAAGACCCGCATTCATCCGGAATTCCTGATGGCGCTCGAGGAGGGCAATTATGCCCGGTTGCCGGATCAGGTGTTCGCCAAGGGGTTCGTCCGATCCTATGCCCGTTCCCTGGGACTGGACGAGGAGGACGCCATGCGGCGGTTCGCCGATTCCGCGGGGTCCTTCTACAACAAGCAATCGGAGCTCGAACTGCTGCGGGTGCGGCAGGTGGCGGATGAACGTCAGCGGCAGGCAAACCGCAAGGTGATCTTTGCCGCCGCCGCCGTGGCGGTGCTGGCGTTGGTCCTGTTGCTCGGTCGCGAGCAATCCACGATGACCAAGCACCGCCCGGCTGTCGACGCGGAGCCGCCCGCCGCCCCTGCGGGGCCGGCGACGGGCGCATCGCGCGCCCAGGCCGAGCGCAAGCCTTCCGACAGCGCGCCGGTTCGCCGCGGGCCGGAGCGGCCCGAGACCGGGCCCTCTGCCGCAACAGAGCCGAAGCCCCAGGAGGCGGTGCCGGGGCCCGGCCAGTCGGCCGCGGAGCAGGAGGCGATATTGCCCCTGCCGACGGTATCCACCTCCCCCCTGGCGGGCCTGCCGGGCCAGGCCGACCCGACGCATTCGGCCCCGCTGGTGCTTGACCTGGAGGCGCTGGAACTCAGTTGGGTCGTCATACAGATAGACGGGGCCAGCCCCCACGAGGCCTTGATGCGGCCCGGCGACCGGGTACAATGGAAGGCCTCGGACCGGTTTTCCCTGACCCTGGGCAATGCCGGCGGCGTCCGTGTCTCGCTCAACGGCAAACAACAGGGCCCCTTCGGCCCGCGCGGCCGAGTGGCTCGGGACATCGTGCTCAAACGGCCGTGATGCGTCATTCCTGAAGCATGAAGCGCGAGATGGTTCGACGCTGCATGCGCGACGGTTTTCATGGCGGTTGACGATCCTGCCTCCTCTTCCGTGCAACCGGCGGTCGAATTCCTCCGTTCCCGCTTGCCCGGCCGGCCCTCCGTCGGCATCATCCTCGGGTCCGGGTTGGGGGGCTATGCCGACGAGGCGCAGGCCTTGGCCGCAATTCCTTATCAGGAGATCCCCGGTTTTCCCCGTTGCTCGGTCGAAGGCCACGCGGGGCGTTTGGTCCTCACGGAGCGCGGCGGGGCCTGCGTTGCCATTCTGCAAGGCCGGGTCCATCGCTACGAGGGCTATGCGCTCGATACGGTCATCCGCCCCGTGCGGGTGCTGGCCGCGTTGGGCGTCCAGACGCTGATCGTGACCTGCGCTGCCGGGGCCTTGGATGATGCGCCGCCCGGCACCTGTATGTTGATCGAGGACCATCTCAATCTCATGGGCGATAACCCTCTGATGGGGGCGGCTCCCGGCGGAGGTGGGTTCGGCGGATTCGTCGAAATGGCCGGTGCCTATGACCGGGCCTTGTTGGCCCTGGGCGAGCGGGCGGCCCTGGCTGCAGGCCTGCCGGTTCGGCGGGGTATCCTCGCGGCAGTGACCGGGCCGACCTACGAAACGGGAGCGGAGGCGGCGATGCTCGGGCGGTTGGGGGCTCAGGCGGTCAGCATGTCCACGGTGCCCGAAGTCATCATCGCACGGGCGTTGGGTTTGCGGGTCTTGGGGCTGGCGCTGATCACCAACCAGGCCGGAGCCCCGTTGGACTGCCAGGTCGGGCACCGGCAGGTGGTGGCGATGGCGACCAGCAAGGCGGCGGCGATCGGAATCTGGCTGGATGGGGTGCTGGACGGGTTGTAGCCGGTCCTCGTTCGGCGGCGTGTCGCTTGACAAGCAGGGGGCGCATTGTTATATTTCGCCCGTTTTGCCGGGGCCACAGTCTTCATTCGGACTTGTGGGTGATTCAACAAAAAGGAGGAGTCGAGATGCGGTACGTGTCGAAGTCTCTGGGTCTGTTGACTGCCCTGATGTTTGTCGCCGCCACGGCGGCTGTGGCCGAGGAGCGGGATCCGCTGAAGCCTCGGGTGCCGGCGGATCAGATCGCCGAGGCGAAGGGCTTGAAGAATCCGGTGGCGAATACGCCGGAGAATATCGCCAAGGGGAAGGCGCTGTTCGAGGGCAAGGGCACCTGCTTCAACTGCCATGGCAAGGAAGGCAAGGGCGATGGTCCTGCCGGCGCGATCCTGAACCCGAGCCCGCGGAACTTCACGAACTGCAAGTTCCACAAGAAGCGGAAGGACGGGGAGCTCTTCTGGGTGATCAAGAACGGGAGCGCGGGAACCGGCATGGTGCCTCTGATCCCGGCCGCGATCAACGAAGAAGAAGCCTGGACGATCATCAATTACGAGCGGAGCTTCTGCAAGAAAGACGCTGAATAAGTTTTTCAGCGGGTGTGAGTAGAAGGGCGGAGGGTGATTCCCTCCGCCCTTTTTTTATTCAGGACGGTGGAAAAGACCGCCAGCGGTGCGTTCAGTCGCTCGGCCGCTCAACGTACTTCTCCAATGCGCCTCGATGCCTCGCTCCTTGCGGCCGTAACTGTGGGAGAGGCGTGTCGTGGTGCGCCGGGGTGGGGCGGGTGAGACGGTGGTCTTTTGGATCATCCTGTAGGGCGAAACTATCGCGGGTTGCGACAACAGGATTCAGGGACGAGGGGCGGTTCTGGCCAATGGCAGCGCTGCCGCTTTGCTGGTCGGAGGCAGGGCGGGGAAGACGGCCGGACGTTGATCCTGCTTGAATTGGGACTTGGCCGTGGCCGGGACCGTCTGGCGCACGAAGGTCGCCAGTTCGCCCAGCGTGACCTCGCCGTCATGGTTGGCATCCGCGTCGCCTTTCAGCCCGCGCAGCACGTAATAGGTGAACAGACCGTGCTTAAGCTGGTCCGGTTCGAGGCCGGACTGCAGGCCGGTCGTTCCGATCAACCGCACGAGTGTCCCGCCTCCGACATCCCATTGGGGCGCCTTGGCGTCCTTCCCGAGCCGCAACAGAGCCCCGTCGAAGATCAGCACCACTTGCTGGGCGTTTAACTTTGCCAGGGCGGCCTGCAGGTCCTTGAGCGGATAGAGTCTGGCTCGGGATGTTGTGCTGCCTTCATAGGGGAGCAGGAAGGTCTCGCCGGTGGGGGACACGAGCGCCTGGCCGGCAAAGTAGACGATCACGATGGAATCCGGCGTCAGCCGGGGCGGCAGCCAGTCCAGAATGGCTTCTTCGATATCCGGTCGCAGGGCCTTGCGGTCCTGCAAGACCCGAACGTTGGCGGCCGGCACTCCGCCGATGGTTTTGAAGTACGAGGCGACCAACTCCGCGTCCTGCGCGGCGAATTTCCTGGTCGGGACCGCCGGATCCCGGTAGTCGCCGATTCCGACCGCGAGTAGGTGGGTCTGGGGACGTTGAAAGCCGGCCACGGCGCCGGGCACCTGGTCCACATTCGTAAAGATCATGCCGGCGCCGGCGGCGGCTGCTGCGGCTCCTGCGCCGGCGGCCCGCAAGGCGGTCGTGAAGGACTGGGGCGGGGGGCCGGCGCCGGCTGCGTCCGCGACTGAAACCTGCAACTGGGCCTGCTGCGCCGGCAGCGAGGGAGGAATCGTCGCCACGAATTCGATCGAGCGGGACTCGCCTGGCTGGAGGGGGCCGACCGGCAGGGTCGTGGCCGGAAACTGTCCGAGCAATGCCGGGGTGCCGGTCAAGGTGACCGCCACATCCCGGGTCGGCATCCGTCCCGCGTTGACCAGGTCCACCCGGACTTTCACCCGCTCGCCGCCTTCCAGGATCGAGTTGCTGTTCTCGTCCAGGACCGTGGCTTTAAAGGACAGACCCGTGGGCATTGCCGGAGGCGCGACAGGCGCAACCGGAGCGGGAGCCGGCATCGCCTCCGGCGCGGCTCCTGCAGTCTGGCCGGTCGGCGCGGCGGCATACTGGCCGTCCGGATCCAGAAGGGCCCGAGAGTGTTTGATGAACTGAACCGCGAGGGCCACGGCGCTGTCATGGATCAGGGAATAGGAGTTGGTATACATGCATCGGTGTTGGGTCGGCTCCAGGACGAGCCTGTCCTTCCGTCGGACCGAAAAGTTTTTTTCCGACAGGACTTTGCCGGCCGGATCGCGAAAGACCGTCCCGAGTTCCAAATTCAAATCGGCCGGCAAGCGGTCGTAGATTCCGTCGGTCTGAATTTCCAAGCCGGACTGCAGCAGCCCGATCCGCACAGTCAAATCCGGTGTGGTTCCGGCCGGCGGGGTCTTGGTGTCGAAGTACACCGTTTTGAAGGTCTGATGGGAGGCTTGGAGCAGGGTGGACTCCAAATCTTCCCCCACCCGCAGTTCCTGGGGCGAGTTGCAGGCGTTGGTATATTGCAGCTTGGCCTTGCTCAAGGTGGGGTCGAATTCCAGTTTGATCGTGTGGGGGAGCGGGGGGCCCAGGCTGGGAATGGTGGACCGGGTGAAGGTTTTGGTGACTTTCTCGCAGCCCGCCGAAGCGGCCAGCAGGCACAGGATAAGGGGCAGCAGTGTAGCCATACGGCTGCCGGCCACGGACATTCGGATGGTCCGATGATGGCGGGTCGTTGGGGTGCGCTGCGTCACCGAGTTGAGCCCTCCGGAGAACATGCTCCGCACCGACGTCTAGGATACGACATTCGGCACCGTACCGAAACCCAGACCGAAATGCAACAGGCGATCACGAAGGCGGAGACGCTTGCCTGTCCCCTCCGTCTCGTCTATTCTAGCGGCGACTCATCTAGGCGTACTGGCGGCAAGGTACTTATCCGCCCGTATCTGATCGAAGCGGGCGGCTCAAGCAGGGCTTGTATGTTGGTCCTGGGCCTGTTGAATTTGCGGGATGCGGCGGCGGCGCTGCTCCAGGATGGACACATTCTGGCGGCGGCCGAGGAAGAACGGTTCGTCCGGACCAAGCATGTGACGGCGCTGCCCCTCCAGGCCATCCGCTACTGTTTGCAGGAAGCCGGGGCGAGGCTGGATGATCTCGATGCGATCGCCGTCCCCTGGAAGTACTGGGTCGTGGGGCGACGCGCGGCGCTCGCCCTCGGGGCGATGGTCCGTTCGCCCGCGTTGTTTCGGGTCAAAGGCCGGCGGAGCGCCGAGCGGCTGAGCCACGAATGGACCGAGCAAGTGTTGCTCACGTCCAAACTCCGGGACACGTTCGGGCCCAGCCGGACGAAGCCGGTTTTCCTGGACCATCACCTCTGCCACGCAGCCAGCACCTTTCTCGTCTCTCCCTTCGAGCGGGCCGCCATCCTGGTGGTAGATGGCGCGTCCGAAGCCCACACCTCGATGCTGGGATTGGGCGAGGGCCGTCAGATCACCGCCTTGAAGCGCACCAACTTGCCCCATTCGCTCGGCCAGTTCTATGCCGCGATCACGGCCTATCTCGGATTCACGCCGGATCAGGATGAATACATTGTCATGGGCCTGGCCGCATACGGGGAGCCTCGGTATGCCGAAACGCTGCGCCGACAGATTCTCACGCTCGCGCCGGAGGGAGCGTTCCGCCTCAATACGAGACTGTTGGATTTCCACCTAGCTCGGGTCGGACTTTTCGTGCCCGAGCTGCTTCGTCTCCTGGGGCCGAACCGGAAGGCCGACGAGGAGATCACCCAACGCCATCGCGACGTGGCCGCCAGTGCCCAACTGGTGTTGGAGGAGACCTTGCTGCATCTGGCCCGGTATCTCAAGGACGCGACCGGCGCGGAGAACTTGTGTCTGGCCGGAGGCGTGGCCTTCAACTGCGTCGCGAACAGCCGGCTCCGGCAGGAGGTTGGCTTCCGGCAGGTCTATGTGCAGCCGGCGGCCGGCGATGCAGGTGCGGCGCTTGGCTCCGCCCTCTGGCTTGCCGCCCGCCGCGGCGAGCTGCGCCAGCGGGAGGTGATGACCAGCGCCTACCTCGGGCCTCAGTTCAGCGAAGACGAATGTCGGCAGGCAGTGGAACGAGCCGGGTTGTCCGCTCAAACCTTGGCCGAGGAAGCCCTCTGCGATCGCGTGGCCACGGAACTGGCCCATGGCCGGCTGGTGTTCTGGTTCCAGGGCCGGATGGAATGGGGGCCTCGGGCCTTGGGTAACCGCAGCCTCCTGGCCGATCCCCGCCGGGAGGACATGCGCGAGCTCATCAACAGCAAGGTGAAGTTGAGGCAGCCGTTTCGGCCCTTCGCCCCTTCGGTGCTGGAAGAGCGGGCGGCAGAGTATTTCGAATTGACTGAGTCGTCGCCGTTCATGCTGTTCACCCACAAGGCCCGTCCCGCCGCCAAGGGCGTGATCCCCGCCGTGATCCACGTGGACGGCACGGCGCGCGTCCAAACCGTGGATCGCGAGGCCAACCCGCGCTATCGCAAGTTGATTGAAGCCTTCACGCAAAAAACCGGCGTGCCGGTCCTCCTGAACACCTCCTTCAACGTGAACGAACCCATCGTCTGCACTCCGGACGAGGCGGTGCAGTGCTTCCTCCGGACCGAGGTGGACTGGCTGGTAATGGGGAACTTGCTGGTGAGCAGGCCGGAAGCCGTCAGGCGTGCAACGTGAAGCGTGAGGCGTCGGACAAGCCTCACGCCGACTCTCCCGCCCTCGACGCGCTGCTGCTTTTCTTTCTGCTGAACCTGTCATTGCAACCCTTGGTCGAGCCGGATTTCGGCTGGCACCTGCGGACCGGCCTCGATCTCTTGCAGAACGGCTGGCGGATGCCGGCCACCGATCCCTATTCCCACACCATGCCCGACTGGCCCTGGGTGGACCATGCCTGGCTGACCGACGGGTTCCTGGCGCTGCTCTATCAGGGGATGGGGACTGTTGGTCCCATGGCCGTGATTGGTCTGTTTGCGGCCGTGACCCTGGGCGCCTTCTGGATCGTCGTTGGTCTGGCGCAGGCAAGCCGGACGTTCAAGTTACTGGCCCTCTCCGGTTCGTTGTGGGTGGCGCTGCCGTTCCTGGGCGCAAGAACCCAATTGGTGACCTTGCTGGGCTTGGCCCTGCTGCTCCGCTGGTTCGGTCTGTATCGAGCGGGGAAGCTGGCCCATCTCTGGATGGTGCCTGGGCTGTTCCTCCTCTGGGCCAACCTCCACGGAGGGTTCACGGCCGGGCTCTTTGTCTTGGGACTGTTGCTCGCTGCCTCTGCTGTGGTGCGTGTGGCGAAGGATCGCGGGCTGTCGTTCACCGATCACCTGTATGAGCCGGTCCTGACCTGGCAACAGATCGCTCACCTGGGGTTGGTGATCCTGCTGGCCTTCGGCGCGACCTTTCTCAATCCCTATGGCTGGCATCTCTATGGGGAAATCATCGCCTCGCTGAACGATACCTTCATGATCCAGACCCTGGATGAATGGCATCCGGTCTCGCTGGAGAAGCAAGCGGGCCTGACCTATGTGGTCTACCTGATCGCGTTGGGGTTGGCGGTCCTGGCCGGCTATCGCCGTCTCGAGCCGGTTCGCTGGACCATCCTGTTCGTCTTTCTGGTCTTGTCCTTAAGACATTGGCGCAATGTCCTGTTTTTTCTCCTGCTGAGCCTGCCCCTCTGGGCCGAGCTGTTGGATGGGGCCTGGGGGAAATTCTGTGCGCGGTTCCAGCTGAGTCCTGCCTGGCAGAAGCGGTGTCTGTTCGCTGCCACCCTGGCCGCGGCCCTGTGGGTTGGGTCGCTAGGGAGCGACCATCTCCAGCATGTCGCCCAGTCCGGCCTGGCACCGCAGAGGTTCTTCCGCCGGACCGAATATCCGATCGAAGCGGTCGAATGGATCAAGGGGCATCGTGCACAGCTCGGCCAACGGATGTACAACGATTATGGTCATGGCGGGTTTCTGCTCTGGTGGCTGCCGGGGGAGAAGATATTTATTGATGGCCGCATGCCAGCCTTTCGGATCGGCGACCGGTGGATATTCAAAGACTACATGGTGCTGACGAACAACAACCCGCCGGACTTGGCGGTGCTGGAGAAATATCACGTGGACTGGGCCATCGTGTCGGTCGGCACGCCGCTCAGTCAGGCGCTGGCGAAACAGCCGGACTGGCGCGAAGTCTATCTGGATGCGAAGGTGGCGATTTATGTGAAACGCGGAGAGGCTGGACAGCAGGGCTGAGCCCTGTGATTGCACAACGCACATTGACAGGGATGTTTGCGGTTGGGCGGTAAACCATTAGTTCTTTTGAGCATGGTGTCAAATTAAGTAGGAGGGGTGGCATATGCCTCTGTCTTGTTTAGTTACCTCAAAATGCCCTTGGGCTGGGTTCTATCCCCGCCAGCCTAAGTGCCCTCTTCACGATCCATCTGGACGAAGTTTGGATGAATTCAACGCTGCGTTGAATGAAGTATTCAGCCGAACAACTCGCGGGACATCAATTGGCCTGTTGAATATCCAATTCCCCAATAACTTTCGGGCGTCAGAAGTGCAACTTCTTTGGCCGGGACCGATTGATTTTACAGATTCCACTTTTGAGAACGCCGACTTTAGCGCAATTGAATTCGAGAGTGGGGTCAAATTTGAAAAGTCGATATTCCGAAAACAGTCCACTTTTGAAGAGGCAAAGTTCAAGGGGATCGCCTCGTTTGCTGAAGCCTATTTTGCATCAGGCATCGACTTTTCAGTGGCTCATTTTATAGAAGAGACATCCTTTAAAGGAACTCGCTTTGAGGGCCTTCCACTTTTTGAGTCGACTCAGTTTGGTCAGAAAGCCACCTTTATTTCTGCGAAATTTAAGATGGGCGCGACGTTTGATAAAGTCATCTTCGAAGCCGATGTTAATTTCTCCCTTGCTGTTTTTTCTGGGTATGCCAAGTTTTCGGACAAAGTGCAATTCAAGAAGTCTGCTGGGTTCTGGCAAGTCGAGTTTGCCGAGGCGGCGTTTTTAAATACCACTTGTGCTGAAAAAATGGATTTCACCGGGGCTGTATTTAATGGAAGGTTTTCCTACTGGGAGTGTTTACAGCAAGAGATGTTGTTCGTTGCGAGTAGATTTCAAGCTGGCGCACTTTTCGTTGGCAAACGCGAGAGCCTTTTATTTTCAGATTCCAAATATGTAAACTTCGACGAAACATTCTTCGGACAGCCCAATCTTGTTCATTTTCAACACGTCGACCTTAGCCGGTGCAGTCTGTTGGGGGTTGATCTAAGAGAAATAGACTTCAGCCTTGGCGTTTGGAGACGGCCAGGTCGCATGGGTACGTGGAGGCGAAATGTGTTATTTACTATCCGTCCTGAAAAAACTGTTCGTGCTGAGCTGGAGGTTGCATATAGACAAATACGACAAAGTTTTGAAGATAGACGTAACTACCCTCAAGCAGGTGATTTTTATTACGGGGAAATGGAGCAACGAAGAAAGCGCAGCTTGGAGCAGGGACATTTGCCGCTGCTTACCATTTTGTATATGGGATTGAGTGGCTATGGGCAAAAGCCGGCAAGAGCGCTTCTGGTCCTGCTTGGGTACTTGGTTTCAATAACACTCCTGTATTCTTATCTGGGCATGGAGCTTTCCGAGGCTTCGCCATACAATCTGCCAAATTCTAACTTGAACGTATTCTTGTATTACACGCTTCCTTCAGTACTCCTGCTTTTTCCGACGTACTTCGAACCTACAACAAGTCACCAAGTACTGATAACATTGTTTTCAAAAGTATTCGTTCCGTTACAGGTTGCTTTTCTAGTTCTTGCTGTCAAACGATCCTTTAAGCGATAACGGTTGGGCAGTGTGTGCAGTTATCTACTCATCTAAAGAAAAATAAAGTCAGGTCTTGCAGTCAAGCTTTGTTATACCGTCCTGCCTTGTCGTTTCGTCTCACCGCCAGCAGCTCGCAGAACATCCGCAGCCCATCTCGCAGCACCAGCACTTTCGAGCCTGGTTGGTCGGACCAGTTGATCGGCACTTCGGCGATCTGATAGCCGCGCCGTTGCGCGATGTAGAGCAGTTCCAGGTCGAAGCCGTAGCCGTCGATTTGGGAGACACCGAACAGGTCCTGGGCTACGGCCGCGCGGAAGAGTTTGAAGCCGCATTGCGTATCTCTGATGCCGGGAATGCCGAGACGTTGCACGCACCAGTTGAAGAGGTTCCCCGAAACGGACCTGTGCCAGCGGACCTGGACCTTGTAGCGGGCATCGCGATAGGCCAGGGGACGGGAGCCGATCGCCAGATCGGCGCCATTGTGAATGGCCGCTTCCAGCCGTTCTACTTCCTGAATCGGCGTGGCTCCGTCCGCGTCGGCCATGAGGCGAAGTTCGCCGCGGGCCTGCTGCATGCCGGTCCTCACTGCCTGGCCCTTGCCTCTGTTCGTCGGGAGCCGGATGAGCCGTACCGCCTGATGCTGAGCCTGGAACTGCTCCACAACCGAAACCGTTTCGTCCCGACTGCCGTCATCCACGACTAGGATTTCATAAGGCTGGCCCTTCTGCCCCAGATAGGCAGTGATGTGCTGCAAGTAGGGCAGAATCCGCTTGGCCTCGTTATAGGCAGGAATGACGATGGAGAGTGGGATCGCCTGGTTCTGGGGGGATGCCGTCACGCGGACTCCGGAATTGGCGTCAGCCTACCCGGCAACCGGGTGGATTGCAAGACGATTTGCAAGGGATGCGAGGCTTGACAAGCCTACCCCTCAGGCCTGATCGTAAGAGCTGATAGGCGAGGGGTAATCCCTGTTGACCGGGAGATTGGGCATGTGGAATCGTCGAGCGACTGCCTGGCTCTTGTGCGCGGCTTCTGTCCTCTCTCTAACCGGTCTGTCTGCCTGCGCCACGGTCGTGCCCCCCAATCGGTTGGCCGACTATGTCGGGCAGCAGGCGGTGCGCGAGACCCCGCCGGATGTGGTTTTGCCGGACCGGCGGCCGCTGAAGGCCGGGTTGTTGTTGATTGACGACACCACGGCGCCCGACGCCTCGCCCAGCCTGCCGGACCAAGCCCTGGTCCAGATGGCCGAGCAGTTGCAGCAGCAATTTACCCAGTTCCTACCGCTGAGCATCGAAAAAATCGTCCCGGCCGATGGAGCCCGCCTTGGCAGCGATCCAGCGCCGTTCGTCGAGATCGGGCGAAAGCACGGCCTGGACTACCTGGTTCTGGTCATCGCTTCTGCAACCGAGGTGGAATATCCCATCTATGTGGCGGTTGGAGGGACGACCAATGTTGTGCCGGGATTGCGGCGGGACAACTGGTCTTTGGTCGAAGTGGCCTTGCTGGATGTGCGCGGCAGCCAGGTCCTGGTCCATGCAGAAGGGCGGGGCTGGGCCACGCTGGATCGCGCGACGACACCTGACGTCAATCAATGGTATCCGGTCATCTGGAAGCGCCCGCTGGAGCCGAACTGGCGCTGGTGGCCGCCGACCTACGAAAGCGCGCCCCATACCTTGCGGGTGATCGCGATGCACGAGGCGGTCAAGCGGCTGGTCATCAATTTCCAGGATGCCTGGCTCAAGAAGCGGGAAGCGGAATTCGCGGCGCTCCGAGGGTGAGCGTTGCGTGTGTCGCCGCCCTTGAGGCGGCGCGGTCCCGCCCGATCCCGCCCCTCCCTTCCTTCCCGTCAAATGCGTTAAATGGGCTCTGATTGGGACGTTTTTGTCTTTGAAGCAGCGCAAGTGGATAGTGTAGAATGACCGAACCATGCGCCTGGCTTCGGTGTCACGGCACTGAGCCGGAATAATCAGCAACCGCAAGGAGAATTGAGGGCAATTATGCAGATTCGGGAGCAAGGTGGTCTGTTCCATCGAGGTCGGCGGGCGGGCGGCTATGCCCTGAGCGCGATGATTTTCGGCGCCGGCATGATCGGGCTGGTCGGAGGGGTGCTGCCATCCCACCAGGCGATCAGCGAGGCGGCGGTCCCAGCGGGGATGGCGCAGGGCTTTTCCGAGATCGTGAAAAAAGTCACACCGGCCGTGGTCAATATTGCGGTGGTCGGCGGAGAAGGGGGCGGCCGCGAGCGGGGCCCGCGCCGTCGTCCGCTGCCTCCCGGTCCGTTCGGTGGACCGCCCGGCGGCGGGCCTCCCGGCGAAGAACCGCCCGGCATGGAGCCGCCCGGCATGGAGCCGCCGATTCCTCCGCCGCCCGGACCTCCGGGTCGGCCGGACCAGAGCGCCGGCTCCGGGGTCATCATCGACTCCGCCGGGCACATCGTGACGAACAACCACGTGGTGGAGAATGCGTCCTCGATCACCGTCACGTTGAGCGACAAGCGTGAATTCCAGGCGAAAGTGGTCGGGGCCGACCCCAAGACCGACCTGGCCGTGATCAAGATCGAAGCCAAGGACCTGCCCGCGATCAAGTGGGCCGATTACGACCGGCTGCAGGTGGGCGATCTCGTCCTGGCGGTGGGCAGCCCCTTCGGGCTCAGTTCGACCGTGACGCTCGGCATCATCAGCGCGCTGGGCCGCGGCAACGTGGGGATCGCGGACTACGAGGACTTTATCCAGACCGACGCGGCGATCAACCCCGGCAACTCGGGCGGGGCGCTGGTGAACATGAACGGCGAGCTGATCGGCATCAATACCGCCATCTTCTCCCGCACCGGCGGGTCGGAAGGAATCGGGTTCGCGATTCCCAGCAGCATCGCGGTGGACATCGTCGAGAGCCTGCGCAAGTCCGGCAAGGTCGTGCGGGGCTGGATGGGCATCGCCATCCAGGAAGTCACGCCGGCGTTGGCCAAGTCCTTCAAGCTGCCGGAAGCGCGCAAGGGCGTGCTCATCAGCGATGTCAACGAAAACGGACCCTCCGCCGCCGCCGGTCTCAAGCGGGGCGACGTGATCGTCGGATACGACGACAAGGAGATCCAGAACGTCAGCCAATTGCGCAACATGGTGGCGCGCACGGGCGTCGGCCGCAACGCCAGGGTGAAGGTCCTGCGGGACGGGAGAGAGCAGGTCATTTCGGTCAAGGTGGCCGAGCGGCCGTCGGACGAAATGCTGGCCAAGAAGGAGGCCGCGCCGGCCGCGCCGGGCGAATCCGTCAAGCCGCCGGACAATGTGCTGGCGTCCCTGCGGGTGCAGTCGCTGGATCAGGACACGATGAGCCGGCTGAACATTCCCGCCAAGACGACGGGCGTGGTCATCAACCAGGTCGAGCCGGGGAGCCCGGCGGAATCCGCGGGCATCCAGCGCGGGGACGTCGTCCAGGAAGTGAACCACGAGGTCATCAAGAGCCTGGACGACTATCACAAGGCCGCCGCCAAGATTAAGAAAGACGAGATGGCGGTGCTGCTGCTGAGCCGGCAGGGCAACAACCTGTTCGTCGCGGTGAATCCCAAGTAAAGCCGAGAGGGCGCGGGGCGTGATGCCCCGCGCCGTAGGAAGTCGCGCCAGCATGTCCGACCGGGGCCAGTTCACACAGTGGCTGCAAGACACGATCTTCACGCCGCTGGAAGACAAGAAAATGCCGGTCATGGAGCACCTCGTGGAGCTCCAGGTCCGGCTGACGCGGGCGGTCATCATCGTCGGGATCCTATTCGTCGGCACCTTTTTCTTCGCCGATCAATTGGTCCAGTGGCTCCGGGTTCCGCTGCAGAATGCGTTCATTCCGGGCAAGCTGGAATGGGTGCCGACGGACCTGCCCTCTGTTCCCTTCGTGTTTTTGGCGCCGGCCGAGGCGCTCTGGCAGAACGTCAAGGTGGCCGGGCTGTTTGCGTTGGTCCTGTCCACCCCCTACGTGCTCTGGGAAATCTGGCAGTTCGTGGTGCCGGGTCTCCACGTCCATGAGAGGCGGTTCGTCGGGCCCTTCGTCCTGATCAGCACCGTCGCGTTCTATGCCGGCATCTTGTTTTCCTTCTTCTTCGTCTTGCCCTTCGCCCTGAATTTTCTGGTGTCCTACGGTGTCAACGCCGGGTTCATTCCCCAGATTTCCATCGAAGCCTATGTCGGCTTCGCCTTGTGGTTCCTGCTGGTCTTCGGGGTGATCTTCGAGGTCCCGTTGGCGATCACGTTGATGGCCAAGATCGGCTGGGTGGACGCGCCGTTTCTGAAGAAGTACCGCAAGTGGGCGTTCCTGGGCGCATTCGTCTTCGCCGCCTTGCTGACGCCGACACCCGATCCCTTCAACCAGTGTTTGATGGCCCTCCCGATGTACGTGTTCTATGAAGTGGGCATCGTGAGCGCCGGGTTCTTTGGGAAAAAGCGCAAGCCGGCCGAAGCCAAGGCCGAGGCTGCCGTGCCGGCCAGAACGGGCGCGGTGCCGACGATGGCGCCCAAGCCGGCCATGGCTGCCGAGAGCGAGTATGTAGGGGTGCCGCAAGGCCGTCCCCGCTAGCAGGATGTTGAAAAAGTCCGCCAGCTTTGTTCTCGCGTCGCTCGGAGGCTCAACGTACCGCAAAGAGTACGCGTCGCCTCCTCGCTCGCTGCGGCCGAGCCACGGGAACAGCGTGCGCTTGGCGCACGCGGGGTGGGCGGGTGAGAAGGTGGCCTTTTTGAACATCCTGGATGGACGTAGTGGTTGCTCTTAACTATGCTGCGGGATGAGCCTTACTAGGGTTGTTCAGTAACCTGATAAGATCATCAGCGGGACCTCATAATGCGCGTGGCCGTGGTCGTCATCAGCAGCAAGATTCTGTCCGGGCTCGCACCGGACGAGGTCCGGACGCCGATCGAGCAGATGGTCGCCGAGTTGCCGGGCACCCTGGTGTCCTACGAGGTGATCGCGGACGAGCGCGAAGCCATCCGCGACCGGTTGCTCTTTCTGTGCGGGATCGAGTCGCCCGATGTGATCCTGACGCTGGGCGGGACGGGGATGCGGCCCACCGACTGGGCGCCCGAAGCCACCCGCGACGTGATCGAAAAGGAAGTGCCGGGCATCGGCGAGGCCATGCGGCAGGAGAGTCTCAAGAAAGTCCGGACCGCAATGCTGTCGCGCGGGACGGCGGGGTTGCGGGGCGGCACGTTGATCGTGAACCTGCCCGGCAGTCCGAAGGGGGCCAAGGAAAACTTGGCGGTGCTGGCTCCGATCCTGGAGCACACGGTGGAGAAAATACGGCCGGGCCGGAAACCGGTCTAGAAGGAGCCGATATCCGTTATGCCGAAAGAACTGAACATCATTCAGCAACCGTCCGGGTCCGGAAGCGGGGACGCCTGCACCTACATGTGGGCTTGCGCGATCTGCGACGAAAACGAAACCTGTCAGAAGGACAAGGAGGGCCACAGCCGCTGGCTGGTCAACAAGCGGATGGAGCGGATCGAGTACAAGGTCCTCGTGATGAGCAACAAGGGCGGGGTGGGCAAGAGCACCGTCACCACCAACCTGGCCGCCAGCCTGGCCTTGAAGGGCTACGAAGTCGGCATCTGCGACATGGACATCCACGGCCCCAACATTCCCAAGATGGTGGGGGCCGAGGGGCAGAAGCTCAAGATCAGCACGGGCGGCGGCATCATCCCGTTCCAGGCCTACAATCTCAAGATCGCCTCCATGTCGTTCCTGCTCCAGAACCCGGACGACCCGATCATTTGGCGCGACGCCTATAAATACGAATTCATCAATCAGCTTCTGGGCGGGGTGGAGTGGGCGGACCTGAATTTCCTGCTCGTGGATCTGCCGCCGGGGACCGGCAACGAGTCGGTGACTACGATCGACCTGATCGGGAACGTGAGCGGCTGCGTGATCGTCACGACGCCGCAGGAAGTGGCGTTGCTGGACTCGCGCAAGTCGGTGACCTTCGCCAAGGACAGCGAAATTCCGATCATCGGCATCGTGGAGAATATGAGCGGGCTGGAATGTCCCCACTGCCACCAGTCCATCGAGGTCTTCCGCAAGGGCGGCGGCGAAGCCTCCGCGGGCGACATGGGCGTGCCGTTCCTCGGACGCATCCCGCTGGACCCGGACGTGGTCACCCAGTGCGACGCGGGCGAGCCCTTTGCCATGTTCTATTCGGATTCGCCCACGGCTGAGGCCTACCACCAGATTGCCAACAAAGTGGAGGCCTTCTGCAAGAAGAGCGGGTCGCTGCTCAAAATCGGCCCCAAGCGGCACTAGAAGAAGCTCTCGGGTATCAGCCATCAGCTATCAGTCTGGAGAACGATGCAAAGATTAACGCCACTCCACGAAGCGCAGAAGATCGTCCTGGACGCCACGCAGGTGTTGGGCCTGGAGAAAGTCGGGCTGGTGGAATCCCTCGGCCGCGTGATCGGCGAGGATCTGATTGCGCTCCGGGACAATCCCCCCTGGGACAACTCGGCGATGGACGGCTTCGCCGTGCGCCATGAGGACATCAAACAAGAGCATGCGATCACCAAGCCGGTCGTGCTGAAGGTGGTCGAGGACGTGCCGGCGGGCAAGGTGGCAACCAAGTCGGTGGGGCCGGGCGAGGCGATCCGGATCATGACCGGCGCGCCGGTGCCCAAGGGGGCCAATGTCGTCATCAAGGTGGAAGACACGGAACATACCCCGGACTCGGTGAAGGTGTTCAAGCCGGAGCCGTCGGGCTCCAACATCCGCCCGCAGGGCGAGGACGTGCGCAAGGGCGACTGCATTATCCCCAAGGGCACGCAGCTCCGGCCGGGCGAAGTGGGGATGCTGGCCATCCTGGCCAAGCCCTTCGTCTTCGTCCATCAACGCCCCCGGGTCGCCATCCTCTCCACCGGCGACGAGTTGGCCGATTTGGACGAACGGTTCGACGAAGACAAGATCATCAATTCCAACAGCTACGGGATTGCCGCGGCGGTGCAGGAGGCGGGCGGCATTCCGATCCTGCTGGGCATCGCCAAGGATCAGCCGGCCGCGCTGAAGGAGAAGATTTCGCACGGCCTGAACGCCGACATTCTCGTCCTGTCCGGCGGCGTCTCGATGGGCGACTACGATTTCACCAAGGCCGTGTTCAAGGAGCTGGGTGCGGAGATGAATTTCTGGAAGCTGGCGATCCGGCCCGGCCAGCCCCTGGCCTTCGGGAAGATCCAGGGCAAGCTGGCCTTCGGGCTGCCCGGCAATCCGGTCTCCTCCATGGTGACCTTCGAGCAGCTCGTGCGGCCGGCCATGTTAAAGATGTCCGGCCACCGCAGCTACGGCAGGCCGGTGGTGCAGGCGGCCTTTCAGGAAACCTTTTCCAAGCGCACCGACCGGCGTCATTTCCTGCGCGGCATCCTGACGCGCGACGCGGGGGGCTTTACGGTGCGGACCACGGGCGATCAGGGGTCCGGCATCCTGACCTCGATGGTCAAGGCCAATTGCCTGATCGACATTCCGCAGGAAACGGAACGACTGAAGCCGGGCGATCCGGTGACCGTGCAGGTCTTGGGCGAGCCCCTGTGGGACCGCGACGCAGGCGCGCTACCCTCGACCGGCCACCGGCAGTCCTGTTGTTGACGCACAAGGATTCATCGGCATGCCTATCCCCATCCTCTGTTTCGTCGGACGGTCCAACAGCGGGAAAACGACGCTCATCGAGCGGTTGATTCCCGAACTGGTCCTGGCCGGGTACCGCGTGGCCACCGTCAAGCATACGGGGCATGGGTTCGATCTGGACACGGAGGGCAAGGACAGTTGGAGACACAAGCGGGCCGGTGCCAGCACGGTGATGGTGCTCTCCAAGGGCAGCCTGGCCATGTTCTCGGACGTGTCGGATGAGATCAAGGTGGAAGAGCTGCGGGATCGGTTTCTGGACCGATCCATCGATCTGATCATTGCGGAAGGCTGGAAGAACGAAGGCTATCCGAAGGTCGTCGTCTTACGGGACGAGTTGGGGGAAGTGCCCCTGTCGCTGGAGGGCCTGCTGGCGGTGGTGTCCAACAAGCCGGTGACCCTCCCGGTGCCCTGCATCGATCCCGACGACATCAAGGGGTTGAGCGACCTCATCGTCACGCATTTTCCCAAGCGGCGCATGGAGGCATGAAGAAGCCCAAAGCCATCGTCTTGGTGGCGATTTTTCTCGGGGCTGCGGCCCTGGGCGGGGCCGCCGTGCCGCTCACCAACCATCCCCAGTTCTGCGCCAGCTGCCACAACATCCGCCCGTCCTATGAGTCGTGGGTGAAGTCCTCGCACAAGGAGGTGGAATGCGTTACTTGCCACGTGCGGCCCGGCGTGGAAGGGTTCATCCACGACAAGGCCTATGCGGGCCTCAAAGACGTGGCCATCTACCTGTTCGGGACTCCGACGGATGCCCACAACCTGCAAGCCACCGTGTCCTCGGAGGTCTGCATCGGCTGCCACCGGGCGATCTTGCGCGTGTCCGAAGTGTCCACGCGGGACCTGCCGCCGCCGGTGAAGGACGTGGGCTTGGTCATGGGCCATCGGAAGCACATGGAGGCGTTTGCCAAGCGGGGCCAAGGGGAAGGCTGCACGACCTGCCATGCGCGCGTCGTGCATGAGCAGCCGATCAAGGGCTACCCGGTCGTGATCCCGCGCGGCCACGTGGCGGTGGACGGGAAACCCTACTACCCAGACCATCCGGAAGGCACCAAGCTGCGCGCCTCGGCCATGAACGACTGTTTCCGCTGCCACGACGGCAAGACGGAGCATGAAGGGAAACTTCTCAGTAAAAAGTGCGAAACCTGTCACCTGCCTGATAAGATCGGCGACTTCCTCTTCAACTGATAGCTCTATGCTTCCTATAGTCGAAGTCAAAGGTCTCACCAAGAAGTTCGGCGACTTTACCGCCGTGGATGGAGTCTCGTTCGAGATCAAGCAGGGCGAGATTCTCGGGCTGTTGGGGCCGAACGGGGCGGGCAAGACCACCACGTTTCAGATGCTGCTGGGGCTGGTCACGCCGACGGCCGGTTCGATCCGCATGTTCGGCAAGGACCTGGCGCAGCATCGGGAAGAAATCCTGAGCCAGGTCAACTTTTCCTCCACCTACATTTCCATGCCCTATTCGCTGACGGCGGAGGAAAATCTCTGGGTGGCGGCGAAGCTCTACGGCCTCTCGGACATTGCGCGGCGCATCGACGAGGTGGTGAAGAAGCTGGAGATGGAGGAGTTCCGTCACAAACTCACGCGCAAGTTGTCATCGGGACAGATGACCAGGCTGACGCTGGCCAAAGCGATTCTGACGGAGCCGAAGATCCTGTTCCTGGACGAGCCCACGGCCAGCCTGGACCCGGACATTGCGCACAAGATTCGTGCGCTCCTGAAGGAGGTGCGCCAGTCGGCCGGGCTGAGCGTGCTCTATACGTCGCACAACATGCGTGAGATGGAAGAGATGTCCGACCGCATCATCTTTCTCCAAAAGGGCAAGGTTGTGGCTCAGGGCACGGCCCAGGAGATTACGGAGCGGTTCGGCCAACGGGACCTCGAAGAAGTGTTTCTCAAATTGGCAAGGGAGTCATAAAGTCCATCAAGTTACAAAGTCATCAAGTCCAAGAAGCCGCTGGGCGGGGACTTGCCGGCTTTTCGACTTTTCAACTTTGAGACCATCGTGAAACTGCACCGCATCCAGGCCCTGATCACGCGACATCTGTTTCTCTATAAGCGGAGCCTGCCGCGGCTGATGGAGATTTTCTATTGGCCGTTTCTGGATCTCGTCGTCTGGGGCTTCATCACGGTCTATCTGATGAAGTTCCAGGGTCAGTTGCCCGGCGTCGTGACCTTTTTTCTCGGCGCCCTGATCCTCTGGGACGTCCTGTTCCGCGCCCAGCAGGGGATCACGATCTCGTTTCTGGAGGAAATCTGGTCCCGGAACCTGATGAACCTCTTCGCCAGTCCCTTGAAACCCAGCGAGTTTCTCGCGGCGACCATGGCCTTGAGTGTCTTCAAGGTGGCGATGGTCTCCTGCGTGATGGTGGCCGCGGCCTATTTCTTCTATTCCTATAACGTGTTCATGATCGGGCTCTCGCTGATCCCCTTCGTGTTGAACCTGATCGTCACCGGCTGGATCATCGGGGTGCTCACGACGTCGCTGATCATGCGCTTCGGCCAGGAGGCGGAAGTGCTGGCCTGGGGCATGGTGTTTCTCTTCCAGCCGATCTCCTGCGTGTTCTATCCCATCGACATCCTCCCCAAGTGGCTGCAAGCCATCGCCTGGGCCAATCCGGCGACCCATGTGTTTGAGGGCATGCGCGGGGTGCTGAGCGGGGGATCGCTCCCGGTCGCGCATCTCGGCTGGGCGGCGGGTCTGAACCTGCTCTACCTCGTGACCATCATCGGCGTCTTTCACTGGACGTTTAACATCTGCAAAGAAAAGGGGTTGCTGGTGCGGGTGGGGGAGTAGGAGAGCCGAAGGGTTCGCTGCTTCCGCTCAAAGGCCAGAGCCGTTTTGGCCATCCGTAAGCCTCTCCTTCGCTTGGCTGCGGAACTCGGTCCGTCCTGAGCGGCGCTCGAACGGACCTCAAACAGTCCTCGCCACCCTCCTTCGTCGGGACGCTCCGGTTCGGCAACGACTGAACACAAAACGGCTCTGATGCACGCGTCAGCAGTTCAGCCCTTCACCCGCACCAGTTGAGAGGGGGGAGGAGCGGTGAAGGGCCGTGGTTCGGCATCACCAGCCTGCTACACATGTGGTGGAGAGAGTTAAACTTTTAGGAGGAAGAGTGCTCTGATGTAGGGATATCTTTTGACGATGAGACTTTCAGCCCTTGTTCGGTCCATTTGGAAAACACAAAGCTGGGAAATTCTTTCACGCCCGTCGCACCGGAAATGGGAGACAATTCATCTCCGACCTTTGTCAGGAGCACCTCTCCAACCTTAAGTGCATTGTCAGAGTCATTAGGGAACTCAAGATTTGCAGGCATTCCGTAGTAATAGACGGTGAGTTGTTTTGGAAGCTTAAAGAGGCCAAATGGAGCAGTAGGGTTAAACGTGATCAGGCCAATGTCATCGAGATGTGTAAGTACATTAAAGTTGATACCATGATGATTGTAAATGTCGGCCTTATTGCTATAGATAAACAACTCTGTTCCGTCTCCAATAGACCAACCGAAACGACATAGGTTAGTGAAAAGCTGTGCATCCTCTTTGTCCAGAGTCGCAACAAACTCAACGGTTCGTCTTGAAAATGCTCCAGGCTTATTGGCTTCGCCAGCGAGGAGCCGTGCCCATAGGCTTTGCATCTCGGTATCTGAAACGATCCTGCACTTCTCGAAAAAGTGAGCGAGCCAGTCATTCTCGATATTTTCCGGTTTAGCGTCTGCTTTTAGGTCTGGCAATGCTAGCGCGGTAATCCTCTCAATGTTTGCCTGTTTTTTCCCCTCCTCCTGAATGAGTCTTGCCAGACCTCGTTGCTGAATCCTGGTAATCTTAATGTCTGACAAGGCGCGAATTTCTGCGGCTTCGGCCTCGGCTTTTGCGACCCTTTTGATCTGGCCGGGACGCAAGATTTCGCCGACCGCGTCTGATATCTTCTCAATCAGGACGGTCGCAGGCTTGGAAAGGTCACCCAAATTGACGTTAATCAGCCGGCCGCCTTCGCTCATAATACGGACAGGCTACTTTTTCAGGGGGACTGTGTCAACACACCAATTGCCTGAATCAGTAGAGAGAGAAATGATGTCAGGAAACGCTTCGGGTCGTATTCCAGCGTGTAGCCCTATCGTGCATCCTCCGCTCTTGATCCCATCTGAATTGGTGAGCGTATCTCTGGCCAGATCGGTGTGCGGCGCTGTGGTTGTACCGTGGACCTATCGGTGGGGAGTCTGCGGAATCTGCCTGGGCTGCTGTCGCTAGGCAGGAATGGTCATGCGCTTGGCGGGCTGCTCTGGCATAACAGGTCAAGCCGAACGGCGCTGTACAGAAAAATCACGAGGTTGGCTCGTGGCACGTGGATTGCTCAAGTCTTATGGGGCGGCAGCCGACAGTCCTAGTAGAAGGACAAGCGGTTGGGATCATGTCGATCAGTCAAGACGGAAGGACCTATGGACAACTGATGACCTGAGTGGCGAGGCCGAAAGCCACCCAGGAGGTGGGTATGCGCCTCCTTGTGTCGATCATGGCTGTGCTGGTCACCCTGATGCAGGCTCCATCCCTGCGCGCCGACGAAACCGTGCCCGATCCTGCTGCCTATTCCCTGGACACCACCACGGAGATTCGTATCCTCCCCAACAGTCTGTTGCTCATCATCTATGCCGACCGGCAGACGGGGCGGTCCACCTATGCGACCTTGCACCGGGTCTATGCAGTGATGCCGGCGCCGGCCGATTCTGATTTTTCGGCGTTGGGTGTGTCGGTGACACTCTATACGACGGGCGGAGCCGAGGGGCTGGTCACCTATGCGGTCGGAACGTATCCCTTGTTCTACGGGGACCGGCTGGCGGACGACGGGTTCCCGGACCGTCTCTGGGAAGACCCTCTGGAGGACGGCTTGAACGGGAACGAGGTCAGTCTGGCGGATGGCTTCCGGCCGGCCGATCACCTGCAGGTGGCCGATCTGGATCTGTGAGGTTCCTGCCGAGCCGGCTTTGGTCCCTGCCTGGCTGATTCTGCCCCGCCGGCTCATGGCGTGATCAATGTGGCGGCTCTTCCCGTGCGGCTGGTGCAATCCTCGCGCATTTCCACTACAATGCGTCCCCATATGCGTGATTGGAGCAGGCGGCCGCTTGGCGCCCTCCTTGTGGTGTTCCTTCAACTCCAGCCAAAGGTCGAACGTCCCGCCTTGTCGTAGCACACTCATGGCGAACATAGATTTTAACCAGGCGCTTGCCGCCGGCGTGCGGTCCTATGACCGGCACGTTGGGCGATGGTGGGTGCAACGGACCACCAGCGCAGCCCACGCAGAGGCGTATGCCAACATTTCGAGCTATGTGGCTCGGCAGGCTCGGAAGCGGAGCGGTTTGATCGTCGACTACGCATGCGGCGCGGGTCTTCTGACGAAGCAGCTGGCCCAGTTACTTCCCCGCTGGAGGGTGCTTGGCATTGATGGGTCCAGGACCATGCTGCGCCACGCTGAGACGTGGGCCGGCCGAATGCGCAAGGACCGCCCGGGGTCCCTTGAGTGGCTCTATGCCAAGCTGCCGCACTTCTCGTTGCCTGTGCAGGCGGCAGACATCGTGGTCTTTGCGTTTCCGAATATCATTACCGGGGACATAGAGCGGCGTCATTTTGAGTGGCTGTATAGAGCGGACAGCGACGAGGCTCGGTTCATTGCCGCGAAACAGGGGAAGACGGGAACGGATACCCTCTACGACCAATTGTTCATGAACCGAGTGATTGCACGCAATCTACGAGGCCTGCTTCGAAAGGGAGGTCTGTGCGTGCGTGTCGACTATAGTCAGGGTGACAGGCATGAGTTGACCCGACAAGACCGGTTGGCGACGTTGTTTGAAGAAGGTTCGCTCAACGTAGGCCCGCCTCGTCTGAGGTCGGAGCCATTCTTTACTCTTGTCCGTTCATGCTATTACCCGTCGGAGGTCATTCGAGATGTCTATGAGCAGACCGAGGACGAGGATTTTTTGGAAGGTGGCTATTCCGTCAGCCTGCTCAAAGCCCTGTAGGTCGACGATGCTGGACGTTCTCCTGTCCCGGTCAAGGCCAGGAACCGGCTTGGCCGGTGGGGGCCGTTGCTTCGGTTTTCCCTTCAGTCGGCCACGCGCTCAACCTCTGGCGGTAAACAGAAAGTCAGCGAGGCTCAAGCGGTGCCAGAGTGGTGGCGCCGTTCCAGATGTGTCCTCTGGCGTAAGTCGCCACGACCCCGTCGGAGAATCTCTCCGGGGGGCGTGGCGATAGGCCCTGGAGCCCCTTATCGTGGGCATGGACTTACTTGCCGTCTGCCGGCATCGTGTCCGTCGACCAGATGGGGCCGCTGTAGGGCTTGGCCTTGGGAGCCGGAGCCGCGACCTTCTTGGGCGGCTCAGGGGCCACTGTGTCGCTCGCCCAGATCTGATCCGGGTACGCCTTCTTGGCGCCATCTTTCTTGTCCGCGACCCTCTTGGGCGGATCGGCGTCCGGCACCCCGGCGAGTGAGGTCATGGGCAGGCCGGCGGTGCCCAGCACCGCCATGCACACCAACATACCAATGGTCCGTTTCATACTATCCCTCCCTGGTTCCCGCCGTAGGCTGCTCCTCGGCGTGCTAAAGGTTGCTGGCTGGTTTCCTTATCGGATAAATACTCGCGGGACCTGAGTACCCTGGAGAAATGAAGGGGCAGGGGGGGCGGTTGGGATGGCGGCCTGCAGTAATGTCCCTCTCTAACTCGTGCAATCTCCGCGCATTTGCACTACAATCCTGACCCAGTCGGCCTTGTGAGGATTGTAGCCTATGGCGTTCCAGATACCTTCAGTCGGATGGTTGGTCAGTTATCGCCGGATTAGACGTTCGGCGCTGATCTATCGCCGGTTTACGCGGCGGTCCGTCCTCGGCGGCTTCCTTCTCGGTAATCGGTGGCTGTTGACCCTGATTCTGCTCCTGGCGCCCCTGGTTGTCGCAGGGCTCGAGCTGACCCACCGCGCGAAGATGGACTACTATCTGCTCACCGGCCCCAAGGGCGGGACCTACGATGTCGTCGCGCCCCGTCTCGCCGAGGTCTTGAACCGGCCGGACAAGCTGGAGCGCTTTCTGCACCTCAACATCGTGCCGGACTTCACGTTCCGGGAAACCTGCGGGTCGTTGGAGAATCTCTTTTACATCGACCATGGGTTGGGGCAACTGGCCTTTGCCGAAGACGGCTTGCCCTTGCATTTCACCAGGACCAGCGAGTGCAAGCTGCCGATCGGATCCGAGCCGGTAAAAGAGGAGGGCATGCACAAGGAAATCCGTATGCGCGCGCTCATGCCGCTCTACAAGTCGCCGCTCCACATCGTGGCCAGGAATAGCCTCGGGATCGCCGACGCAGACGATATTCCGCCCAAGACCAGGACGTACCTGGGCCCGGAAGGCAGCGCGACGGCATACCTCGCCCATCTGGTGCTGGACCACTATGGGATCGCCGTGGAGCGGGTGGGAGACGATCTGGATTACGAGCAGGCGGCGCAGCAGATGAAAGAGGGGAAAATCGACGTGGGCTTCTTCCTCTCGGGTCTGAAAGCCGGCGTGGGGAGCACGCTGGCGCGCCACGAGGGGGAATTCCATCTGTTGCGGGTGCAGCATGCGCAGGGGCTGACGATGCTCCATCCCTTCCTCGTGGAGGTCAAGATTCCCGGCGCCGCGTTTCAGGACGCGTCCCAGGAAATCTCGACCATCGGGACCAACACGATTCTGGCGGCGTCCACCGACCTGAGCGATCTCGAAGCTTATGAAATCGCCGCGAAGATCGACCGCAACGTGCAGGACATTCTACAGGGCATCCCGCTCAACTACGCCAAACTGGCGGACATGGACCCGCGGAAGGGGCTCTACTACACGCTCCACGAAGGGGCGTTGCGGTTCTACGATCACGATCCGCCGTTTTTCATGGATCCGCGCACGCTGGCCGGCATCGGAACGTATCTGTCGCTGCTGTTCGCCATTTTTACCCTCTCGTCGCAGTTCGTCCGGGACTACCTGGTGCATCGTTTCTTGTATTCGGTGGATCGGGCGGTGAAAGCCTTCAAGGTGATGCCCAACCAGCCGGCCTCGAAGCGGTACGACCATTACATGCACCGGCTCAAGTACCGGGCGTTGAACTTGTTGAAGGACGAGCGGATCAGGTTGGAGGATTACAAGCGGATTGACGAGTACATCAAGGGCCATTCCTGACAGGATGTTGAAGGCATTTTCAGCAATCAGCGTTCAGCCGTCAGCTCCGGAAACGGAGAACTGTTCACTGAAAACTCTTCTTAGAGAGGTTTGCCGGATCGTTCCTTCATCCGGTCCAGGCGGACTTTGTCAAGCTGCACGAAGAGGGCCTTTTCCTGGGTGACTGTTACCGTGCCGGGCGGCTGGCCCTTGGCCTTGCGGACCCATTTCCGGCGCGTGTAGATCACTTCTCCCTTCCCGCTCTTCTTTAAATCGCTATAGAGCAGCGCGAGCGTGGCCGCGTCCCGGATCGTCTCCTGGGGCGGATCGGCGCCTTTCTCGAGTCGCACGACCACGTGAGAACCGGGCGTGCCGTGGGCATGGAGCCACAAGTCGTCGCTGTGGGCGAACTTGAAGGTCAGCTCGTCGTTCTCCCGCGCATTGCGGCCCACATAGATAGGCAGCCCGTCCGTCGAGATGAAGCGGCGGAAGGGGCCGGAATGTTTTGCATGCTGAACGCTGAATGCTGAACGCTGAGCGGGGGGAGGCAACAGGGATTGCTTGGACGACCTGGGCTCCGCCGGTGCCGGCTGCCAGGTATCCAGCTCAAGCGCCTTCCGTTCGGCCTGCAGGCCTTGCAGGTCCTTTTCCGCCTTGGCCAGCCTGGGTTTGATCTCCTTGTCTGCCGCCAGGTATTTGCGGTGCTTCTTGAAATAGTCGTCCATATTGGCTTGGGGTCCTTTCGCTGGGTCCAGCGGCAAGGTCAACTCCGGCATGGCCGGATCGAAATAGTCTGTCACCACCACCTGTTCCTGGCCTTTTTTGATCAGCCCCAGATTTGCCTTCAGGAGCTCTCCATAGCGGGCATACTCGCGGTACCGTTCGGTCTTCTCCAAATCCTCGCGCAGGGCTTCGATGCGCCTGGCGGTTTTCTTGATGCTTTTTCTGAGTTCGGCCCCGCGTTTCTGCCTGAGGCTTGCGAGAGCCAGTGCCTCTTCCTTCGCCTGGTACCGTTGCTCCAAGGCATAGGACCAGGGAAAAGGCTGGTTCTGGTCAGGCGGAAGACCGACCGCCGGCACGGCATCGCGCGATTGGGGGCTTCTGGTTGGCGCCCGATAGGGTTGCCCCGCTTTCTGCTGGCCCTCCTCCAGGGTTGTCAGGATCTTGTCCTCCGCATCCAGCAGGAGGAGGTCGGCGCTGCGGCCGGTCAACAAGGCCAGCAACGAGCAGGGACCTTCCCGCGTGGTCAGCCTGAGGCGCACGATCCGGTCGCCCGGCACCTGTTCGAGTCCGTCAATGTGGGCGCCGTGGATGTGGGCTCGCAGGAATTGGCAGAAAGGCGGAGGGCTGGCCGGGTTGGGCGGACGGTGGCCGAGCAGGTGCACACGCGCGGTTTCAGGATCGGCCGAGCAGAGTAGCAGCAGGGTGCGTCCGGGGGTGCGGATCTCCAGGGTGACGGTGCGGGGTGTCGGCTGAAAAACCTTCTGAACCCAACCGTCGGCTAATGCGGGCGCGATCTCTTCGACCACGGACGCCAGTTCTTGCGCTGTCAGGCCCACGGTCTCCTCCCGCCGTTCGTTGCGGCAGAGTCTGACCGTCCGCCGGTTCAAAATCAAGCACGGTCCGATCCCCCCCGCAGCCGATGCCGCTCACCCGGCGGTTTCTTCCCAACCCCGGCCCCACCCGTCAGTCCGCTGACGGAACTTTCGTCAGGTCTGTCTCACGTCAATGGAAAGCGGGCCGTATATCGCTGACTTTTCGTGTGGCATGGCAGTTGCTCCACCAGGTGATCTCGAGTGGGACATCAAGTGGGGAAAGGAGGGAGCCGATAATATCGATGAAAGCGCGGACAAGGGTACCAGGCAGGACGATCAGGATCGTGCCGACTTGCGGCCAGCCGAAAAGCCGGCAGGAAGGAGAGCCCACGATGAAATGCCAACGGTGCCACGGGCTGATGGTGGTCGATCACTACATTGACATGGAAGACGACAGCGGGCACCTCTGGTTGCGTGCCTGGCGTTGCATCACCTGCGGGGAAGTGCTGGACCCACGGATCTACCGGCACCGGCTGATCCAGAGCTCGATTCGCGATCGCGTGACCAAGGTGGTAGCGGAAAAGAAAGCCAAGAAGGCCAGAGAAGTGGTCACCATCAGCGCCTGAGCCGTTCGTACAGGGAAGACGCAACGAGGTCCGGCCGTTCGAAGTCCGGCGGTCCGTCCTGCCGAGCGGTCAAACTCGCCGGCTTGTATCCCCTCCCTTGCCAGAATCCCTGGCTTGGCCTACAGTGGTCTTGCCTTGGGTACCATGGATTCCCCCGACAGCATCCAACCGGTCGAGATCGCCGTGACCTATCGCTTTGCCCAACAGCATGGGTGGGTGGTGACGGCGATCACGGGATTTCTCTCCGCCTATTTCATGGAGGATGCCCGGTTTCGCTGCTGCCGGCAGATCCATGAACTGGAGTCCGGCGTCCATCTCTGGCTCTGCGAGATCGTCGGGGCGATGCCGGTGCCGCGGTTGGTCAAACGGCTGCAGGCCGATCTGCCGCCCAGCCAAATGCATCTGCGGCCCGCCTCTGAGGGCGCTCCCGCCCGGTACCTGCTGGATCTGCCGGATCCCTCTGCGTCCTGACCTGGTGCGGCTGAGCGACGGCTACTTCATCACCTCGGCGTTGCAGTGCCAGCCGTCCCCCTTCACCCCGTTGACGGCGGCGGTGAGTTGATCCGGCTTCATCGCGCCGTCTCCGGTCACGACGGCATGGCCCTTCATGCTCTTCAGGTCCACGGCTTTTACGCCGGGGACTTTCTTGAGGGCGGTTTGAATGGCATCCGGGTACATCTCGCAAAACTTCCCGCCCAGCATGAGCATAATCTTCTGATCCGCCGCCCAAGCCGGGTTGGCCATGGCGAAGAAGGTGACCAATCCTGCGAGAACAAGCCCCTGTTTCCTCGGCATCTGTGATCTCCTTTGTCGTTAGGTTCAGTACGATTCGGTGAGTCTACCCGTCGCGGCAGCGCAGAGGCAAGGGGCTGTGGAATATGCTGTGGGATACAGTGGCATGTTCAAGAGAGGGTGAAACAGGGCGCCGGCGCACCTTCGTGCACTCAAGTCCTGCGTACAAACCACCGACAAGGCTCGTACCATTGGATTAGGGTTGGGTCTCGTATCGTATATTGAGGAGGGGGAGATGAAATCGAGTCTGTTGGCAAAAGGATTCAACATCCAGGAGTTGATGGACTCAAGCCCGGCTATTATTTCGGTGATCGACACGGATGCCTGGGAAGTCCAGTACCAGAATCAAAGCGGTCAAGCGTTGCTCGGGCAAATCGACGGAAAGACCTGCTATACGAACATCCCTAAACAGCCGACCCACTGCGCCTTTTGCCGGGCTACGGAGGCGCTGCGCACCGGCAAGACCACGTCGGCAGAGGTCCCCATGCCGGATGGGCAGTGGCTGCTGGTGCAGTGGGCCCCGATTCGTTCGAAAGACAATGTGCTCTCGGTGGTGGAAACCATCACAGACGTGACGGAAACGAAGAAGCGCGAAGAGGAGTATCGCGGGCTCAAAGACCGGTTCGAACACCTGGCCTCCATCGACCCCATGACGGGGCTGCTGAACCGTCGGGGCTGGATGGAGAAGGCTGAGCGAGTGTGCCGGCGGGCGGCCCACGACAAGGCGGCCGTGGGAGTCCTGATCGTGGACGTGGATCATTTCAAGCGTGTCAACGATACCTGGGGCCATGCCATCGGCGACCAGGTTTTGCAAGCCGTGAGCGCGTTGCTCCTCGACAAATTCCGTCCCTGCGATGTGGTCGGACGGTGGGGAGGAGAAGAGTTCATCGTGCTGCTGCCGCCGCCCATGCAGGACCTGGCAGCGGCGGCAGAACGGGTTCGGCAGGAGATGGAATCCAAGTCAATCCAGCCTCCCGGGCATCCGGATCGAGTGCCGGTCACGATCAGCATGGGCGGTACGACCTCGACGCTCGCTCGCGGGGAGGTCCAGGAACTGGAAGCGCTCATTCGGGTTGCCGACAAGACGCTCTATACAGCCAAGGAGAGCGGCCGCAACCGAGTCTGCCTGGCCTGACAGGCTGTTGAAAAAATCCGCCAGTCCTCCCGTGAAGCGTCAAAAAGAAGGCTGTCCTACGAACAACGGATACGCTTCATGGGTACGGAAAAGCCTTTTTGACCATCCTGTGAGGTCTGCTGGCATCGTCTGGGGCATCCCAGAGGGCGCGCATTTGCCCGACCAAAACGTTTTTTGAACAGTCCGCCAAGGTTCTCTGTCGATATCGGCGCCGGCGCATACCGACGCCTTTCCCTGCTGTCTCACGTCCACCCAACGTCACCGAACGGCCGTATCTGTTCCTCGCCCGCATGCCAAAGCCCACACCCTCGGTCGAGGTCTGCCCGCAGGCTTGACGGTGGCGACCACGGTCGATAGCATGCAGCGACGGGAGATCCGGACAAGCATGGACGAACCATCGTTGCTACAGCAAGCTGAGCGGGTCCTGGAATGGGATCGGCTGCTTGAGGTGTTGGCCAAAGAGGCGCGTTCGGTTATGGGAGCCGAGCGATGCCGCGCCCTCACCCTGGAAACCGATCTCGAAGCGGCCAGGCTGCGGCTCCGGGAGACGGAAGAGATGGCGGCCTTGAGGGAAAGCGAGGCGCCCTTCCCGTCGCTGTCGTTTGCCGACTTGCGGGAGGTTCTGGGCCGGGCCGAGAAAGGCGCAGCCCTGGAGTCCCATGAGTTCCGGGACCTGTCCGTCGCGCTGGGGCTGAGCCTGGAGGTCCTCCGGTATTTGCATCCCCGCCGGGAACAGGCGCCGTCCCTCTGGGCCGTGGCCGCCGGGCTGGAGGCGATCCAGGCCTTGCGCACCATCCAAGCCTCGATCGACCGGTGTGTGGACCAGGACGGCAGCATCCGCGAATCGGCCACCCCGGAACTGCGCCGGTTGACGCGCCACACGCAGGACTTCAAACAACAGATGCGGCACAGGTTGGAGGTGATTCTGGCCTCCACCCGCTACGCCGACGTGTTGCAGGAACAGTATTTCGCGCAAAGGCAGGGACGCTATGTGGTCCCGGTCAAGTCCGAGATGCGGTCGAAAATTCCCGGCATCGTCCATGACGTGTCGGGGAGCGGGGCCACGGTGTTTCTGGAGCCCCGCGAGCTGGTGGAGTTGAACAACTCCATCAAAGTGGCGGAACTGGAAATCGAACGCGAGGTGCGGCGCATTCTTCAGGAGCTGTCCGCGGAGGTGGCGGCCCACGTGCCGGCATTGGTCTGCGGCCTGGAGATCCTGGCGACGCTGGACTGCATTGCGGCGAAGGCGGCCTTCAGCCACTTGATTCACGCCCATCCGGTGGCGATCAACGATTGCGGCCGCGTCCGGCTTCGACAGGCGCGCCATCCCTTGCTGGTGCTGGCGCGCGGAGGGGTGGTGGCCAACGACGTCGTCCTGGACGAGACGGTGCGGGTGTTGATTATTTCCGGACCGAATACCGGCGGGAAGACCGTCACCTTGAAGATCGTCGGGTTGTTCGCCCTGATGGTCCGAGCCGGCTTGCCGCTGCCCTGCGATGCGGATTCGGACATGGCTCTTTTTCCGGAGGTCTATGCCGATATCGGGGACGCCCAGGACTTGACCAAGGATCTGTCCAGCTTTTCCGCCCATATGACGCAAATGATTCGCCTGCTGGCACAGGCCTCCGCCACGAGAACCGGCCCCGCGGGGGAGGTCACGGCCTTGCAAGCCCTCGTGCTGCTGGACGAGCCGGCCACTTCGACCGATCCGGCCGAAGGGGCGGCCTTGGCGGAAGCGCTCCTGTTGCACCTGGCCGGGCTGGGGATGAAGGTGGTCGCCACGACGCACTACAACCAGCTCAAAGCCTTGGCCCACACGACTCCGGGCTTCGTGAATGCCAGCGTCGAGTTCGACGTGAGCCGGTTGGCGCCCACGTACCGGCTGATCATGAATCTGCCGGGCGGATCATCCGCGATCGACATTGCCGGGCGTCTCGGGATGGATGAAGCGATTCTGGAACAGGCGCTGCAGTTGCTTCGCCGCGAGGACCGGGTCTTGGAACAGATGCTCGGCGATCTCCAGGAGACGCAGCGGCGGCTGTCCGAGGATCTGGCCAAGGCCGCGACCCTCAAAGCGGAGGCGGAGCGGGCGGCGCAGGAAGCGTCGGAGATCGCGGAGCGTCTGCGCGATTCCGAGCGGGATGAACGGAAGAACGTGAAGAAAAAGCTGACGCAGGATCTGCTGCAGGCCAGGGCCCAGGTGCAGGGAATTATCGAGGGGCTGAAGAAGGAAGACAAGACGCTGAGCAAGGCCAAGGAGGCCAAGGAGAAACTGGCCGGCATCGAGGCGCAGGCTCGGGAGCACCTGGGCGCCGGGGCTGAGACGGTTCCGCTCGATCAATTGACGGCCGGCGATTCGGTCGAAGTCGTGGGCTTGGGCGTCGTCGGAACCCTGCTGGAAGAGGCGAAGGGGAAAAAGCGGGTACGGGTCCGCATCGGCGACCGGGAGGCCTCGGTTGAGGCGTCGGGACTCGCGGGGGTTGCCCGGGGAAAGGGGCCTGAGCCGCAGAAGGGCAAGAGCTGGCCCCAGCCGCGGATATCACAGGCCACGTCATCCGGCACGGAAACGTCGTCGACGGTGGATCTGCGCGGACAGGCCGCCGATGAAGCGTTGGATCTGACCGTCGCGGCGCTGGACCGGGCGGTCTTGGCCGGCGAACCTTTCCTCCGAATCATCCACGGGCATGGAACCGGCCGGTTGAAAACGGTCCTCCGAGATTATTTGAAGTCTTCGCCCTACGTGGCGACGTTCAGGGCCGGGGAGCGGGCGGAAGGGGGCGATGGAGTGACGGTCGTGACGTTGCAGTAGCCGTCAGCCCCGCCGGACCAGTTCGACGCCGGCGAGGGTGGCCGCTCCGCCGATGATCATGTTGGCGGTGATGGGTTCGTCGAGAAACAGGGAGGCCATGAGGATTCCGAACACCGGCACGAGATTGTGAAAGGCTCCCACCGTGGCCGGAGTCAGAAATTGGAGCGAGAGGTTACGCAAGAAAAAAACGGCGGCCGTGGCGATTCCGATATAGGCGATGAGGAGCCCGCTCGATAGGGTCACGTGGAGGCGGGAGGGAATCGACCAAAACATGGCTCCCAGCAGCAGAAAGAACAAGCTTGTCCCGAACATCACCGTGGTGGCGGCGGCGGCGCCGTAGCGTTTCACCATGCCGGTGCTGAGCACGACGCAGGTGGCCGCGGACAGGGTGAACAGCAGGACCAGCAAGTCTCCGAATCCCACCGCCTGATCGTGCAGCCCTTCGGGAATGGCGTACAGGCAGCCACAGAGCGAAAGCGCGATGCCGGCGATCTTGACGCCGCTGGCCCGGTCCTTCCTCAGCAAGAGGCTCAACAGAGCGGTCAAGGTCGGGTGCAGGCTGTAGATCAGGCTGTAGTGGCTGACGCTGGTGTAGGCCAAGGCCCAGCCGGCGAAGCCGTACGCGACCCCCACCCCCAGAATGCCCAATAGGGTCAAGCGGACGACATCGCTCCCGGTCATCTGCCGCAGTTCCTGCCAAGGCCCCGTCAGGGTGATCACGACCAGACAGGAGAATGCGATGAGGACCCTGAGGCACACCAGGTCGAAGGGGGCGATCTCGTTTTGCCGCAGGACGCTCTTCATGACAGGCGTGATGGTGCTGAGTGTCAGAACCGCTGCCGTGACATAGAGCAACGGGCTGCTTCCCTGGGTCTGTTCTGCGTGGCTGGTCATGGTGACGCTCTGTGCCGAAGATCAGAAGACCGTGAGATTGATGGCCGCATGGGCTTCGATGTAGCGCGTGAGCTGCTGTTGATGTTCGGTTGAGATGGCCGCAATGCATCCTCCCAGGCGGGGAGTGGCGACATGGGTGACGAGCAGGGTGCAGGTGATCCGGTGCCGGTCGGTGAGGTCGAAGGTCAGGTCGAGCCGGTCTCCTTGAACCGCTCGGAGGTCGGTGCTGAGGCCGATCCCTTGGGACGTCAGTTCGGTAATGGCGCAGGTCGCGGTTTCCGATCCGTTCCGGACGATTCCCTTGCGAACGATATGAACGCGGAAGAGTTCCCGTTTCCTCCCCATTACGGAAGTCCCCTTATTGCGGCCTGTTACTGTGTCTGTCCAGGCGCCTGCCTCTGCGACTGACTCGATTGTCTTATCGGACGAGGAGCCTGCAAGCTTTACGTGTGGCCCTGCTGCTGCGAAGTCCCGAAACGGGATGGCGCGCTGGCGCTGTCGGTCGATTGGTGGATTTCCCGCCGTCCTGGTGGAACCCAGCCAGCCCCGGATTGGCTGGGGCCGCGCGGGGCATGAAATTTCAGATACTTACGCATCGACCTGCTGGCATCCTGCTTGCGTGGCCTCTGCTCGTCGGGTCGAGTGCGGTCTAAAGAGAGCGGCGGCGGGTCGCCACACTTCCGCCGGGACATGGGGTCATCAAGGAGGCCACCATGAAGAGGAAGAGTATGACGAGACAGTTGGAGCCGATTGACTTGATGGTTGCCGTGGGCCTGTTTGCCACGGTACTCGGAGGTTTGGGCCTGTTCGCCGTCACGAACGGCGGTATGGAGGCCGGTTTGTCCGGAGCGTGGGGAGTGGAGCGATCGGCAGGCGAAGCGGGCCAGGTGGACCCGATGCAATGGGTCCAGCCGGCGTTAGGCGCCGCCATCGTGAACGTCTCGCGGTTGGAGCGGGAGGCCTACCAGGAGATGGTCGCCGCTTCGGCGGATCTGCAACGTGCGCGCGTGGTCGACGTATACCTGCAATCCGCCCCCTCGGACTATATCGGGCGGATCGGCGCCTATGCCCGTCTTGCGGAGGCCGATCACGCGGCCAGGCTGCAATTTGTCATGGGCCGTCGCATCGTGGACACCACGGCACGGGGGATGCGAGCCGGAGTCTATCAGCTGCCGATGCTGGGAGAGCGGCACAACCGCCGCATGATTCGCACCACGGAGTTGTCCGCCATCCGTCTGGATGAACAGTACCGGTCAGCCCATGAACCGTTGCTGGGCGCGGAAATTGTGGCGGCGACACAGGCGCGCCGCCAGATGGAGGGCCGCATCCAGCAACGGCTCGGACAGGCCATCGTTCGGATGGTCAAGAGGGAGGAGGATTACCGAGAGGCCCTGGCCGGCGCTCAGGAGCAACTGGCAACCCTGGTCCTGGCGTCGATGCACCAGGAATTGATCGCCGACCGCTTTGCCAGGCTGGCCGCAGCGGACGCCGAGCCCGTGAGTCAGGCTGCCGTTGTGGCCGGCCCCCGGTCCTGGCCGGAGATTCCCATGGGGATCATGGTGGCTTCCTTCTTCGGATTGATCGGGATCTTTTGCATCGGTCTGTCGACGCCGAGCGATCGTCGGAGGGCCATTCCGCCGGACGCTGCCACGGAGCCGGCTGCGGTGTCTCGCAAGACCGCGGCATAGGCATAGCAGAAACAGGGGAGGTGACCCATGTCGTGGGGCTATTGGGGCATCTTGGCGGGAGTCGTAACCCTGCTCGGGGTCTTGTTCGTCTGCATGGAGTTGCTCTATGCCGGCGCCAGAGGGGCGGCAAGGGAGAACGGCTCCGGGGCGGACGAGAGTCGGGGCGGGAGTCAGACGGCCGCCTCCGACGCGAAGCACGCAGCCTAGCCGGATGCGAGCCTGATGGTCGGTTAACGGAGGCGCAACCCGGCGCCGGCGCAAACCAGGCCCAAGCCGAGCGTGCGGCGCGCGGGGCGCGAGAGGTTGATGATGGTGGAGTTGATCGGGCTGGTCACCATGAGCGCGCTCGTGTGGGTGCTGCATGGCAGCATGGCCAACGAAAGCGACGCGGAGCGGCGCCGGCTCACGAGGCTGGGCACGTCTCCTTTTGCCGAGATGGCCGGGCAACAAGAGGAGACCGCCGCAGGTACACGCGTTGCCGCCTGACGGCTGGGCGCCGAGGCGCCTGTGCGGGTCGCGAGCCGGGAAGCGACTCTCTCTCGGCCAATATTCACCGTGTGGAAGGGGAGGGAAGCATGATGCGAGTCGTTCTGACCATAGGGAACGTGATTGCCCTGTCCATGCTGGCCGCGACGCTGCCGTGCGTGTCGGTTGCGGCCGCCGGTGAACAGCCGATGGATATTATGGGCACGCAAGGGTCTTTGCAGACCGACACCCAGCCGATGAACCTGGAAACCCAGTCGGCGCCCTCTCGCGATGTTCGGACCAGAGGCGAGCTGGGCAAGGGGCAGGAGATTCCCATGCGTGTGCCGGAAGGAGAGGGCGCGCATCTGCTCGCGCCGGAGTCCAAGCATTTCCTGTTCATGGGGGATGCCTCGGTGAACGCCGAGTTGTTGGAGCAGTTCAGGATCCAGGACGAAATTTCCAGCTATGCATTCTGAGGCGGGCAGAGGCGGGTCAGCCCGCCGAGGAAGGCGAGGGAGGGAGGACACCATGCGAACCAGGATGCGCGCGACGTGTTCGATGACGCTCGGCCTCGCGGTGGTGTTGGGCATGTTGGCAGGGGGTATTGCGCTGGCGCAAGCGACCTGGGTGGATGAGATCGTCAACTCGGTCGCCTTCTACAAGACCAACTATCCCGGTTCCAATTGGGAGCCCTATCAGCAGTCGCTTACGCGTGTTCGTGAGGCGGTGGGCCGCGGGGATCAACCGGTCGTTCGGAATGAGATGGGGAAGTTCTTCAAGATGCTGCAGGGGCGGGCCCATGGAATCAACGATGTCGCGGCGGACGAGCTCTTCAACTTTGCGGTTATGGTGACGCCCATCCAGGAGTTCAATATTGCCGTCCCGGCTCCTGCGGGATCGGGCGGGGGATTCTAACCACGTGCGGCGCAGGCCGCGAGCGGGTGGCCGACGGATGGCGCGGCCATGCGTCGGCTGCTCGCTCGGGGATGGAAAGGGTTCAGGGAGGAGGTGCCCAATGGTGACAATCGGGCATCGAGTCGTGTTGGCGTCCGCGGTCATGGTGGCGCTCGTCTTTTCCGCCGCTGTCGGGCAAGCCGACGAGTCGATGATGGGAATCCATTACGGCTTCAGCGGAGTGATCTCGAAGATCCAGTCCGGCGTGCTGTTCGTGCAGACTCCCGGGAGTCTGCAGCCTCGCACCATCAGCCCCAACAAAGCCGATCGCGTCGGCTTGCATGAAGCGAACGTTGGGGACTCAGTCCTCATGGTGGTGGATTCCGGAAACGTGTTGCTGGACGTGACGACGGCCGGACGTTCCTTCGCCGATCATCGCCTCATTGTCGGCACGCTCCACTACGCCGATCCCTATTGGGGAGAGATTCAGCTGTCGACGCCCGAGGGATTCGAGCGTTTCGAAGTGGATGCGCTCGCGGGCAGTAAGCTCTCCGTGTTTCAGCCCGGGTCTCCCGTAGCGGTCGAGCTTGATGCCGATAACGTTATGATCGACATCCATCGGTCCCGGTAAGTGAAGGTGCCGGCCCGCGCGTCTTGACTTCACCGGTGGCCGACCGTACGATCCGCCTGTGCGCATTCCCGCGGCCGCGCAACGCGTCCACGGGGATGCGTCGGTGGAGGCCTTCCCACAAGACAGAGGCGCAGGAACGACATCATGGCTGGTTGCCTGCGGTGGATTGTCGCATCGTGGCTGGTCATCGCCGTGGCCGGCTGGGCATGCAGCGATGTTGTCCGAGCGAAGGACCAGCGGCCGGAGCTCGGCGTTCCCCTTCAAACCATCCTTGAACTCGAAACGACGGCCCGCCTCCTCGCGGTTCTGCTGAATGCGGGGCGGGCCGTCGTCAACGACAATCAAGAACTGCTCGACGATCCGACCAAAGGCAACAAAGGCTTTACGCCGGAGGTGTTCGAGCATCAGTTGATGGACATGTTTCGCGCCCATGCGTTGATTGATCTGCGGGAGTTGTCGGCGGCCCGGCTGCCTCAGCGGACCAAGGATCTCTTGCTGGCCTTGGTCGAGGTCAGCACACAGGTCGTCGCCGAGTCGCAAGATGCGATCAATCGCCGGGGCGTGGGGTTCAAGGGATTCATTCCCGCCGTCTTCGGCACCCGCGTGGCCGGGCGGTTTGCCGAACGCACGGGGGTTCGGCTGAAGCAGACCTCGCTGCAACCGCGCAACCCCGCCAATGCGCCGGATGCGTTTGAGCAGGCGGCCCTGGAACAATTCGCCGACCCCTCCCATCCTCGTGAGCGAGTGATCAGCGAAGTGGCGGCCAGGGACAAGGCGCTGCGACTCCTGTTTCCCCTGTACGCGACGCGGGGCTGTCTGGTTTGTCACGGAGAGCCGAAAGGCGAGCCAGATCAAACCGGCAATCCCAAAGAAGGGTGGCGGTTGGGGCAGAACGCCGGTGCCATCAGCGTCACCTTGCCGGTCCACCGATGAAGCCCCTCGCGATTCTCTTGGGATTGTCGGTACTGTGCGGGACGGGCCACGCGGCCGCCGAGAGTCCCGGCCAACCGGCGGAAAAGCCGGCCGGCACGGGCGTGATCGTGCATTCCGAAGGCTACATCCTGACGGCGCATCACGTCATCGCCAGTGCGCGCCGCATCGTGGTCGTGACCTCCGGAGAAGTCCGCAATCCCGCCGTCGTCGTCAGCGCGGATCGAGACCAGGATCTGGCCTTGCTCAAGATCGAATCCGTCGGGCTCTCGGAGGCCTCGCTGGGCTACGCGGGCGCGGTTCGGCTCGACCAGGAAGTCATCGTCGCCGGGTTTTCATTCGGCCTCCGGGAACTGTCCGTCTCCCGCGGACGGATCGCCGCCGTCCGCACCAAGGGGGTGAGGCGGGTCTTCCAGATCGATGCGGCCATCAATCCCGGCAACAGCGGCGGAGCGGTCTACAATCGCCGGGGCGAGGTCATTGGGATCGTGACGACCAAGTTCAACCATCCCTCGGGGATCGTTCCTGAAGGGATGGCCTTTGCCGTGCCGATCAGCTACGCGACCCCCTTGTTGGCCAACATTCCGGAGTTCGACTTCGGCGCGATCGGCGCGGTGACCAGGAACAGCAAGAAGCGGACGGACAAGGCGCGCGAGGGCGAGAAGCTGGTGCATGAGCTGGCTCGGACCGCCGTGCGTATCGAAACGGCGGTCGTTCCCGAGCCTGCCGTCTCCGCGCCGAGTCCCGTCGGGCCCATCGCCGGCCGGGTCGGCGCCGAACCGAAGCGGGAGCCGAGTCCGGCCGCCAGGCCGGGGACTGGGCGGGAACCGGTGCCGGATGGGGCGGCCGATGGGGGCGCGATCGCCGCCGTCAATCAACAGCTGGCGATGCTCCAGCAGGAGGAACTGCGCGCCCTTGCGCAGCGGGGCCTGACCCCGCCGGACGGCATGGCCTTGGTGCCGGCGGGAGCCTTCATCATGGGGGGCGAGGATGGACCGTCGGATGCGAGACCGGTGCGGCACCCCCATCTCAGCTCGTACTGGCTCGATACCTATGAAGTGACCAACCGCCGGTATGCGCAATGCGTGCAAAGCGGCATCTGCACGAAACCCAAAGATCCCAAACCCTTCGAGGATCCGCAGCGAGCGGAACACCCGGTGACGAATGTGACCTGGATGCAGGCGAGAACCTATTGCCACTGGAACGGTCGGCGGCTGCCGACCGAAGCGGAGTGGGAAAAAGCGGCCCGAGGAACAGACGGACGTCACTATCCCTGGGGCAATTCCTTCGAGGTCCTGAAGCATCGGGTGAAAGAGAGCGCGCTCAAGGTCGGCGCCAATGGAACGGAGCCGGTGGGAAGCCAGCCCTGGACCAGGTCTCCGTATGGAGTGCATGATCTGGTCGGCAATGTCTGGGAATGGGTCCAGGACTGGTATGCGGAGGATTCGTATGCCTCCGCGTCCTCGCTGGATCCGCAAGGTCCCTTGCGGGGCTCGTTCCGCGTCCTGCGGGGCGGGGATTGGAGCCAGGGGCCGCTCGAATTGCGGGCCAGTTATCGCGGGTGGGACGAGATGACCTATTGGGGGCCGGCGCTGGGCTTTCGTTGCGCGGACGACGTGTCCTGACAACCATCTCTCATGCCCTCATGGCCGGCCATGGGGTTAATTGGTGAAGGGCGTGATGATGGCCGAGACCTCGTTGCGCAACACGAGGGTCAAGGCTTGCGGGGCCGACTGATCGCCGTGCGCCAAGGCCAGGAGAGAGCAAAGTTGCGGCACGGCGTCCGGGGGGAATGCCAGCAGAACCGGGAATTCGAAGAGCGGGAGCAGGGGCTGGGCGGTGGCCAGGCGAAGCCTGAGGGCCATCAGAATGTCCCGGAGGCGCATCGCTTGCTGGTCTTCCGGTGCCTCCTGGGTTGTGGCCACGGCCAGGTCCCAGAGGGCTTTGGTGAAGCCCACCGGAAGGGACAAGCCCAGCGCCTGAGCCTGCGCCGTCACATCCACGAGCAGACCCGCTTGCACCGCTTCCTCACGGGACTGCAGCAGGGTGCGTAAATCCGTCCGTCCCGCCTCCGATGCGTCTGCGTGACGCTCCGTGAGCGATGTCGGGGACAGTCCTGCCTCCGACAGCCGCTCGTCCGGGAGGGCTGCCGATTCGGCCGCACCGGCCGGCGCAAGATTCACAGCCTCTCCCTGATCCTCACCCTGCTTGCGCAGGACGCTTATGAGGCCTTCATACACGGAGCGGGCCGCCTGCGACCATTCGGGGTTGGACGGAAGCCCTCGAAAAGCCGCTTCCGCCGCTTTTCGCTCGTCATGGGTCAAGGTGCGAGGTGGTATACCGTATGACATGGATAGGGAGATAAAGCCCGGCCCGGGGATGTCAAGAGGGGGGGGAGGCGGGACCGCCCTTCAGCGTGGCACCCGTCTGCCGCTGGAGGAGACGATCCAGCGCGGTGAGCCTTGCCAGGGGATCGTGCGGCGATCCGGTCGTGATCTCGGCGGACGCCTGTAGGCCCGCAAAGGAATGGAGCGAGCTTCCCTCCGGCACCAGGGCCTGGATCGGCGTCCGTGGCGCCAGCGAGGTCCGTGAACGGAGAAACACGACGAGGTGGCGCCTGACCTCCTCTGAGTCGGGATTGGCCAGGAGGATGACGCCCGTCGCGCCGGGCAGGCATTGTTCCCACAAGGGCCAGAACCTGGCTTCGATCCGCAGGGCGACCAGGTGCAAGACCGTGCTCGCGGAAATGCGGACGCGCCCCACATCGGTCCGATACGTGGGTTTGGGTTCTTCGATCCCGATCGACGCCCACCGTGACGGGGATAAGGTCTTGACCAAGTGGTGAATGACCTCGCTTTTGCCTGAACGGCGAACGCCGGCAACCAGGATTCGCAGGGGCACGATCGGCTGGGTTTCGAACGGAGCCCGGTCGGCGAGCTGTCGGGCGGCGATCGCGTCCAGCCGCTCCACAACCTGCCGCGCCAGTCCGGACGGCTGGTCCGTGCCGTCCGCTTTATCCTGGACCGGGACGTGGGCGGCGGTGTGCTCGTGGGCTTCCAGGGCCAGCAGGTCTCGCAGCAGCAGGTTCGCCAGGCTGGCGGTGATCGGCAGACGGTCCGGGGTGGCACCGGGGAGGAACAGGAAGCGGCCGGTTTTCCAGCCCAGGAGGATAAAGAGCGGCTCTTCCCGCTTCGGTGAGCGGATGTCGGCATCCACGATCACCCCCTCCTGAAAATAGAGGGTCGCCGTCCGCTCCCCGTGGCTCAAGACCAGACCCCCGGTCCGTTGCTGCAGCTCCAGCGTCTGGATCAGGTCCAGCAGGTCCACGTCCTCGATCCGCCCGCTGGGCCCGATCTCCTCCAGCGGTACCTGTCTGGCCAGCTGCACACGGTCGATGAGCTGCTCGACGCTTTGGGCGAGGCGTTCCAGAGGGCAGGGCTTGGTCAGGTAGTCGTCCGATCCGACTTTTCGGGCCTTCACGCGATCCATCGCCCGATCGAGGCCAGTCAGGAAGATGAACGGAATGGTCTTGGTGGCCGGATCGCGTCTGAGGCGGCTGCACAACTCGAAGCCGTTGAGCCCCGGCATGGCGATGTCGGCGATCACGATATCCGGCGGCTCCTCCGCGACCATGCGGAGCGCCCCGTCTCCGTCCGGCGCCGTCATGACCCGGTAGGCCCGCGCGCTCAGATAGAGCGAGACTACCCGCAGCCACTTGGGATCGTCGTCGACCACAAGGATTGTCGGCGCCAGGGCTTGGGTCGCCACGCGGCCCCCTCCTCAGCCGGAACAGCCCGGTGCGGGCACCCGTTACGTGATGATCTGCGGCTGCCCCACCCCGTTGACCACGTCCTCCGTGATCAGGACGGTCCTGACGTTCTGCAAGGCCGGCACCTCATACATCAGATCCAGCATCACGTCTTCGAGGATCGCCCGCAATGCTCTGGCGCCGGTCTTCATCGCCGCGGCCCGGTGCGCGATGGCCTTGATCGCGGCCGGCGTGAACTGCAGGTCAACGTGCTCGAGCTCGAACAGGGCTTCGTATTGCTTGAGCAGGGCGTTTTTGGGCTCCGTCAGGACGCGGATCAAGGCCGGTTCGTCCAGATCCGCCAACATGGTCAGGACGGGGAAACGGCCGACGAATTCCGGGATCAGACCGAATTTGAGCAGATCCTCCGGCTGGACCCGTCCCGGCGCATCGCCAGGCCCGGCCGCGTCGCGCGCCGGCGCGCCGGCTCCGAACCCGATCTGCCGGCGGCTGAGACGCTGGCCAACGATCTGTTCCAAGCCCACAAACGCGCCCCCGCAGATGAACAGGATGTTGGTCGTGTCGACGCGCAGGTAGTCTTGTTCCGGGTGCTTGCGCCCTCCCTTGGGCGGCACGTTGCAGACGGTGCCCTCGACGAGCTTGAGCAACGCTTGCTGGACGCCTTCGCCGGACACGTCGCGGGTGATCGACGCGCTCTCCGATTTGCGGCTGATCTTGTCGATCTCATCGATGTAGATGATGCCGGTTTCGGCCCGCGCGACGTCGAAGTCGGAGGCTTGCAGCAGCTTGAGCACGACGTTCTCCACGTCTTCGCCCACGTAACCGGCTTCGGTGAGGGTGGTCGCGTCCGCGATCGCGAACGGCACGTGGAGGATTCTGGCCAAGGTCTGGGATAGAAGGGTTTTCCCGGTTCCGGTCGACCCGATCAGCAAAATGTTGCCCTTCTGCATCTCCACATTTTTCACGCGGGATCGGCTGCGGATGCGTTTGTAGTGGTTGTGCACGGCGACGGAGAGGACTTTCTTGGCCCGCTCCTGTCCCACCACGTACTCGTCCAGCAGCGCTTTGATGGCCGTCGGTTTGGGCAAGTCGATGGGCTGGGTCCCCGCAACGGGGCCCGGCCGGGCCTCGGCAAGGAAGGCGTCGCAGAGCCGGATGCATTCGTTGCAGATCAGGAGCGGGGTGCCGGTGTGGCACGCGGCGCAGTGATAGGCCGCGGGGCTTTCGACCAGGTTCGTGACCTGCTTCTCCCGCTTGCCGCAGAACGAACAGTGGCGCTGTTCGTTCTGCGGCGGTCGTGATTCCCAGAACATGCGCACGGCCCCCTCACGCAGCCGACGGTCCTCAATGGGGCCCGGTGGTTGTGCCCGTCATGCCGCGCGCGGCTGCGTCGCCGGCCGTTGCGGTTTCCCGGGCCATGGGGAACCGGATGATGAATCGGCTGCCGGCCCCCTCATGGCTCCGGACCTCCAGGGCCCCCCCGTTGTCCTGGATCAGGCGCTTGACGTTCGTCAGCCCCAATCCGGTCCCATATTCCTTGGTCGTGAAAAATGGCTCGAAGATGTGCTCCAGGTGGGCCGGAGCGATCCCGCACCCGGTGTCGGCGATCTCGATCTCCATCTGATCGTGCTCCGCAGCGCGCGTGGCGACCGTGAGCCGTCCTCCCTGCGGCATGGCCTCACGGGCGTTGGCCAACAGATTGGCCAGCGCTTCCTTCACCTGGTCCGGGTCCACCTGCACCGGTCCGGGGGGGGCCGCAAAGTTCGTGTCGAGCGCGATCAGCTCGTGGCTCCCTTGCGCGCTCCACTGCCGCAACGCCGCTTCAGCCAGATCGCGGAGGAGCACGGTTTTGGGTTCGGGAGGTTTCTGGCGGGCATAGCGCAGGAAGTCGTTGATGCGGTGCGTCAGGCGGTCCACCTCCTCGATGATGTAGCGGGCGACCTCCTGCTTCACGGATTCCGTCTGCTGCTCCTCCAGGATCAGCTGGGCCGAACTGCGGATCACGCCCAGGGGATTGCGCAGATCATGGGCCAGGGCGGCCAGCAGTTGCCCCACCGACGCCAGTTTCTCGCGCCGGATCAGCTCCTCCTGCTGGGTCTTGACGGTGCGGAGGCTCTCCTCGAGGGCGTTGCGCATGGCCTCGAACGTGCGCGCCAGATCTTCGAGTTCATCGCCGGTGCGGATGTCGATGGAAGCCGGTCTGGCCGTCCCGTCGCGGGCGGGGATCGCATCCGGCAATGAAGCCACGTTTCGCCGCAAGGCGTCCGCTTCCCGCCGCAAGGCCAGGATTGGACGCACGATGCGGCGGCCAACCAGAAAGCCCAGAGAGGCCAGGCCGATCACCAGTCCGAACCCGATCAGCCCGACGGTCACCAGGAGCGAATAGATGGGGGCGTAGGTTTCCTTCGGCTGCTGCCGGACGAAGGTGAACCACTGTTCGCCGCCCAGACTGGAGGCGCTGAGCTGATGCGCGAACCGAACCGGCGCCGCCCCGACGATAGAGTTATGCCCTCCGTGGGCGTCGTCCTCCGCCACCAGCCAGATCGGCCGATCCCGGGCCAGTTGGTTCAGCAGGGTCTCGTGAATCAGATGCGCGGTCGGGGGGAGGACGGGGCAAATCAGCGGAGTCCCTTCGGTATCCAGCAGCATGCCGTGGCCGGTTTCGCCGATCCGGATCGGCAGAATCGTGTTCATCAGCACATCGCGGCGAATGACGAGCCCCACCACGCCGATCGGCTTCGTATGCCCGTCGTCCAGGATCGGGACCGACACGTCGAAGAGATAGTCGTTCAACGCGGGATCGTGCCGAATCGAGCTGACGTAGGCTGTGCGTTCTTCAAACGCCTCCCGCCACCAGTCCTGGTCCTCGTTGAGGTAGGAAGTCTGGGCCGTGGAGGTGGCCACGAGCGCGCCCCGGCTGTCGGCGATTACGACGCCGACGTAGTAGCCGGCCTCCTGCGCCCATTCGCGGAGATAGGCGGTGGTGCCGGGCAGGGGGAGCGGGGCTCCTTCCGTCCTGGCTTTCGACCAGGCGGCCTGTTCGGTTTCCAACAGCCTCCGAATCTGGTTCTCGCTCTTGCCGGCATACCGTTTGTTGGCGACCTCCAGGGAATGCCGGATATGAATCGGCACCAGGGCCAGCCGCGCGGCCCGGTCGATCTCCGTATCCACCGCCGCCGCGATGCGGATGGCGGTCGAGCGCGCGATTTCCTGGAACCCGTTCCCGATCGAGTGCTTGAGGCTGTCGGTGCTGTAGAGGTAGGTGGCGATCAGCGCGCCCACGCCCGGAAGAATGCCGACGATCAGCAGCGCGACGAAGAACTTTTTCTGCAGGCCGCCGGTCCGTGGCTGATCCATCGGCCCCTCGGGTGACGTTACGGCGTCAGGTGATACTTGGCCATCCGATAGCGCAGGGTGTTCCTGGTGATCTTCAGCAAGCGGCTGGCCTCCGAGACGTTGCCGCCGCTTTTCCGCAAGGCCTCGGCGAGCATGGCCTTTTCCATGTCCTCGACCGACAGTCCGTAGGAGAGCAGCGAGGGGATCTCCCGGCTCGCGGCCCCGTTCCCTCCCTGCGCCGCCGACGGATCGAAGAGGTAGGCCGGCAGGTGCTCCGGCCGGATCTCCCCTTCCTTGCAGCTGATCGTGATCCATTCCACGACATTGTGCAGTTCCCGCACGTTACCCGGCCAGTGGTACTCCTGCAGCGCGGCCAGGGCTTCCGGCGACACGTGACGGATGCGAACCCCCCGTTCGCGCTCCGAGGCTTCCAGGAACGATCGGAGCAGGGCGGGGATATCCTCCCGCCGCTCGCGCAGGGGGGGAATGTGCAATTGGCAGACGTGCAGCCGGTAATAGAGGTCTTCGCGAAAGCGGCCCTTGGCGATGAGGTCCCGCAGGTCCTGGTTGGTGGCGCCGATGACCCGGATGTTGACTTTGATCCCGCGGAGACCTCCCAGCGGTTCCACCAGATGGTCCTCGAGCACGCGGAGCAGTTTGGCCTGGACGCCGAGGCTCATTTCCCCGATCTCGTCCAAAAACAGGGTGCCGCGGTCTGCTATTTGGAATCGTCCGGGCTTGGCCGTCTTGGCGTCGGTGAAGGCGCCTTTCTGATAGCCGAACAGTTCTGATTCCAGCAACGGCTCCGGAATGCCGGCGCAGTTGATGGCGACCAACGGGCCGCCGGCGCGGGGGCTGGCGTCGTGGATGGCGCGGGCCAGCAATTCCTTGCCGGTTCCGCTCTCGCCGGTGATCAGCACCGTGACGTCCGTACGGGCGATCTCCATGGCCAGGCGCTTCAGCTCCGCCATCTTGGCCGATGCGCTGACCATGCGGTCGATGCCGAATCGTTCGTGCAGGCCGGCCCGCAGGGCCCGATTGTCCTGCGCCAGGCGCCGCAGTTCCAGGGCGCGCGCGATCACGATCTTCAGCTCGTCGTTGTCTGCCGGCTTGGAGATGTAATCGTATGCCCCCTTGTGCATGGCCTCGACGGCGGATTTGACGGTGCCGTAGCCGGTGATGATCAGCACCGGCACGTCAGGACGCACCCGCTTGGCCGCCTCCAGCACGTCGAGTCCGGACGCCTTGCCGAGCTGGAGGTCCGTCACGATCAGATCGAGATCCTCCTGGTCGGTGAGGAGGCGAATGCCTTCCTCGCCGGTGTGCGCCAGCCGCAAGTCGTACCCTTCCGGTTTCAGCACCAACTCCAGGAGCCGGCGCATCCGTTCTTCGTCTTCGATGATGAGGATGGTTGGTGGGTGCATCATAAGACGACGGCCGATGGTGCAACGCTCGGAGAGGCTCTTGTTCAGCCTAATCGTCAATGGCCCGCCGGTCAAGTGGCCTTACGCCTGGCTCTCCACCGGCCAGCGCAGCGTAAAGCGGGTGCCCTTGCCCTCCTCGCTCTCGACGCCGACGGTGCCTCCGTATTTGGTCACGATCTGATAGACGATGTTGAGCCCCAGTCCCGTACCCTTGCCCGGTTCCTTCGTCGTAAAAAACGGATCGAAGATCTTTCCCAGGAACGCTTTGGGGATGCCAGGGCCGGTGTCGGCGATTCGGATGACGATCCAGCCGACCTCGAACCTGGTGCTCAGGCTGAGATGGCCTTGACCGTTCATGGCCTGAATGGCGTTCACAATGATGTTTTGGAAGACCTGCTGGACCTCCTCGGGTCGGGCCAGGATGGGGGGGATGGGCCCATATTCGGTTATCACGTCGAGATCGTCGGTCACGTGCGCCAGCCGCGCCAATTTCAGGGCGTCGTCCAGTTTTTGGTTGACGTCCACCGGCTGGGCGTCCTCGGCAAAACCGGGGGCGGCGTAGCCGGCAAAGTTGCGGATGATCGAGGACATGTGCCGGCTGTGTTTGACGATGTCCTTGGCATGCTCCCTGGTGACCGGGAGGTCATCCTCGTTTTCTATGGCTTGCGCCAGCCCCATGATGACGAACAGGGGGTTGTTGATTTCATGGGCGATGCCCGCCGTCAACGTCCCCATGCCGGCCAATTTTTCGGCCTGGATGAGCTGATCCTGCAGCCGCCGCTCCGCCGTGATTTCCCGCAAGGCCAGCCCGATCCTTGTGTCGCCGTTGCCGTCGGCGCTGACGCGAAAAAATCGCTGGCCGAAGACCCGGTCGCCGATCCGCAGATCCCGCAAGGCTACGCTTGCCGGGTCTCCCGCCTGGGGCGCCAGCGGGTCCCGGCGTTCGGTCTGGGGGGGGGCGTCGCGCGATGCCGGGAGCCCGGGCGCGGCGGTCCTCGCCCAGTCGAATTCCTGTTCGATCCGGCGCCGGGTGGGCTGATCGACCGACAAGAGGCGAAAGAGGTCCTGGCCGATGCCCTGCCGGGGCGCTACGTCCAGCACGCGCATAGCCTCGGCATTGATATATTCGATCGTACGGTCCTGGCGCAGGATCATGACGCACTCCGGCAGGCTGTTGAGAATCTTCTCGTTGTACTCTTTCAAGGACCGGATTTCTGCCGTCTTGGCCGCCACTTTTCCCTCGAGCCCGGCGAAGGCCCGTTGGAGCCTACCGTTCATCGCGTTGAATTCATCCGCCAGGCGCTCGATCTCGTCGCCGGTGCGGATGGTGATGGGCTCGGTCAGCTCTCCGCGGCCGATACGGGCGGCGCCTTCCTGGAGACGCTGGATCGGCGTCACGATCCGGTGGGCGGCATAGTACCCGATGGAGCCCAGCAACCCCATGGCGAGGAAGCCGGCGGAGGCGATCCAGAGCAACAGGCTGCGGGTCGGCGCGAAGATTTCGTCGGAGGCCTGCCAGGCGAAGCTGTGCCAGAGGAGGCCGGTCGAGGCCTTCGTCGTCAGGCTGGTTTCCGGGAGCGGCGCGAAGCCGATGATGGATGTGTCCCGCCCTCCGTGCCCGTCTCCGTCGGCCTTGACCCAGCCCGGCTCGTCCTTGGTGACGCTGCGCACCAGCGAGGTGTCGCTGACCCGGACGCCGGTGGGGAGAATGGGGCAGATGATGACGGTCCCGCGTGAATCGATCAGCATCACGTGCCCGCTCTTGCCGAACCGAACGGGGTGGATGGCCGGCTGGAAAAACGCTTTGGCGTCGTAGACGCTCTGGAGCACGCCGATCACCCGGTGGCGATGTTTGTCGAGGACCGGCACGGCCAACGTGAAGACGTAGCGGTCGAGGGCCTCGTCGAAGGCGACGTTGCCCAGGTACACCTGCCCCCGTTCCTGGTTGAAGGCGCCGCGCCACCAGGGCTGATCCCGGTGGAGGTACCGGAGGGAGCCGCGGCCGCCGACGCCGGCGACGAGGGCCCCCTCCCGGTCGGTGAGAAACATGGCCAGAATGGCCGAACGGTCGGATGGAGTTTCGCCCAGTCCCTGGGTCTTGGCAAACCGCCGTAGCATTTCCTGCGCGGGGGCGGTGCGGGAGTCGAGGGCGGGGAGGCCGCTGGATTTCCAGCGCCGGGCCTCACGTGCGAGGAGATTCGTGACCTCGGATGCCGGGAGCCCTTGGTACCGCCTGTTTCTGGCGGCGAGGGCGACGGCCACATCGTCGTTGGCCGCGATCCTGGTCCGTCTGGCGATCTCGCCGCTCAAGATGAGGTCGATGGAGCGGGCCGTTTCGCCGGCCAGCGCGCGAAAATTTCCCCCGATGACCCGTTCCAGCTCGGTGGTGCCCTGGGAATAGGCGAGCACCATGCCGAGCACCAGGGGGAAGGCGCCGCCCCCGAGGATGGCGAGGACAATCTTGTGTTTCAGCCCGACACGCATAGTGGGTGGGGCCCGTAGGGCTTCGCCGGCTGGCCGACCGAGGCGCCGCGCGGCCGACGGCGGACTGCGCGTGGCCCGGAGGCCTTACGTCGTGAACTGGTTCTTGAACACCAGCCTGCTGTCCACGGCTTTCCTGACCGTGTCGACCAGTTTGTCCTTCTCGACCGGCTTGACGAGATAGTCCATGACGCCCTGTTTGAGGAGCGCCGTGGCCATCTGCAAATCCGGAAATCCCGTGAGAACCACCAGGGGCAGCGCGGGATATTCCCTCCGGAAATACTCAATGGCTTCGATCCCGTTCAATTTGGGCATCCGGATGTCGCAGAGGATCATGTCCACGTACATGGGGTTGTCGCCGGTGTTGAGAAGCTTGATGGCCTCCGCCCCGTTTCCCGCCTCGATCACCTCGTAATTGGCCTTCTCAAGGTGCGTCCGCACCACCTTGCGGATGTCCGGCTCGTCATCCACCACCAACACTCGTCCGAGCTGTTCACGCGGCGCATCAAACATGGTGCCCCTCCTTGCTGTGAGCCCAGCCAGACCGATCGGGTTGGGCCCAGGTTTGTCCTGCCACAGAAGGAGCAAGTACCGAGCCTGTCTGGTGGATTTGGGAAAGTCTAGATTTGTATGGGGCTTGCGAGGTGATCGTAGGAGGAGTGTGCCGATCAAGCTGGTTGAATTGGTTTATTTGACGCAAGCGATAGGCTCATATGCACCAATGACCAAGGATAGGGATATGGCGTCAAATCCGTCGCGCAAGCCTTACGTACTGAAATTCAACTCATATTGGCTGAAATCGGCCGCTCGGAGGGTTGTGGGAAGGGGCTTGGGCGTTGCGACGAGCAAGCGTCAGGTTGCGGAGAAATCCCCAATGCTTGGCTCGCCGGATGGCGCTCAGTCGGAATGTGTCTTGAAATGTACGTTCGCTCATGGTTTCCAGCGTGGACAACGACGGAGCCAGGGTCAGCGGAGAAGGCTGAAAGGCGGCGTCCTGTGTCGGCGTGGCCGTCGTGTTGTAGGGGCAGGCATCCAGGCAGTCGTCGCACCCGAAGATGCGGTTGCCCAGCTTCGCTTCCAGCTCGGCCGGGATCTCATCGCCGGGTTTATGCAGCTCGATCGTCAGGTAGGAAATGCATCGCCTTGCATCCACCATGTAGGGCTCCGTGATGGCCGCCGTCGGGCAGGCCCGGATGCAGAGCTGGCAGGTGCCGCAGAGGTCGGTGCCCGGTTCGTCCGTTTCCAATTCGAGCGTCGTGAGGATTTCTCCCAGGAGGAGCCAGGACCCGAAGCGCGGCGACACGAGGTTGGAATGTTTGCCGATCCAGCCGAGGCCTGCCTGCTGGGCCCAGGCCTTTTCCATCACCGGTCCCGTGTCCACGTACCACCTGGTGCCGGCGCTTGGCGCAAGGGTCTTGATGTGCGATTCCAATTGTTGCAACTTGTCTTGCAGGACGCCGTGATAGTCCCGTCCCCAGGCATAGCGGGCGATGCGTCCGTGGCCAGGGCTTTCGTCGGGCCGATGGCCGGTGAAGTAGTTCATGCCGACGGAAATAATCGACCGGCAGCCGGGCAGGACTCTCTGCGGGTCGGCGCGCCGTTCCGGCTGGCGGGTCATCCAGCCCATGGCGCCCTCGTAGCCGCGGCCGAGCCATTCACGCAGGCGGGCATATAACAAACCGGGTAGCGAGGCGGCGGGGTCCGGGGCGACGCGACTGATGCCCACCGCGTCGAAGCCCAGGCGGCTGGCCTCCTGCTTGATGGCATCGGCCAGCGTCATGGCTTGGGTCGGTGTGGCGGTTGCTGGGAGACGGGCGGGGGCATGCTGGCGGAACAATCGAACATGACGCCGAAGCGGGCCGTGCATTGGGGCGTTTTACAGGTGCCGCAGGTGCCGGTGATGTGCGTTTTCCAATCCGTGGCGTTCTCGTCGAAACGGCAGGAGGTGCCCCCGCCTTTGGAGACATTCGACCAGGGGCGATTGGTGCCGGGAAAATGGGCGACGACGCAACCGGCCAGCATGGGCACATCGCAACTGCCCTTGGCTTGGTTCTTGGCCATGCCGAAGTTACAAGAGGATTCCGTTGTGGCGCGTGCATCGCCCAGCGGTTGAGCCGCAGCCGGGTCGGGGAGCCACGGCCCAAACAGCGCCCCGCACAGTAGCAGGGCATGCAGTATAATGACAGCTCGATCGCGCATATCTCGCATGCTCCTCTGTTTGTTGATAGGAAGGATATCGTAGCACAATCTGTTTACTTTTCTCCCTGTCCGATGTACCGTTTCGTGGTTCAGCCCGGCTTGTTCTCGGGCCGACAAGGGCCCTTGTTCGTTTCCCTGTTAGAGGAGGTGTGCATGTGCCGCTACCCGAAGATCGCCGTGGTCCTGGCCGCGTCTGCGGCTATGTGGTGCGCCGCCCCTGCGCTCGGCAACCAGCTCAAACAGGAGATGCTCGGCAGCGACGGGGCCCCGATGGTCCTCGTCCCGGCCGGAGAATTCGAGATGGGATCGAGCGAGCATGAAGGAGAGCAGGACGAGCGGCCCAGGCATCGGGTCCATCTGGATGCGTATTACATGGATCAGTATCAGATGACGGTGTCCCGCTATGCGAAATTCATCGAAGCGACGAAGCGGGAGCCGCCCAGGTTCTGGAGCGAAATACGCCTGCCGGAGGGGGGGGACTTGCCCGTTGTGGGAGTGGATTGGCTGGATGCCGACGCTTACTGCCAATGGGCCGGCCGGCGGTTGCCGACGGAGGCTGAATGGGAAAAGGCGGCCCGGGGCACCGACGGGCGAAAATATCCCTGGGGCAACGAGGAGCCGACGAGCCGGCACGCCAACTTCGGGAGGCAGGAGGGCGAGGAATTGCCGCTGACGCCGGTCGGCCGCTATGAGGCGGGGAAGAGCCCCTATGGCATCTATGGTCTGTCCGGGAACGTCTGGGAATGGACGGCCGACTGGTACGATGAGAATTACTACCGCCAGAGCGCACCGCGCAATCCGCAGGGGCCGCCGCAAGGGCTCAGCAAGGCGACCAGGGGCGGGGCCTGGGACCGGCATCAGTTCAATTTGCGCTCAGCGAACCGGAGCGGGATGACGCCGACGAACCGGCTCAAGTCCCTCGGATTCCGGTGCGCCCAGGATGGACAGCGGTAAGCGGGTGCGATGATCGACCCCGATCCATCCGTGTCCCGTCGCGAGGCGACTTCTACTTCTATCGGAGCTTTACCCGCCGCCGACCAGGATCGGCGGCAACAGCAAGTCTGCGCCGAGCAAGTCCGGATGCTGTTCTCCGGAGTGCTTGTCACTTTTCTGTCCAGCACCTTCATTGCCTGCCTCTTGGCCTTCGTGCAGCGGGAAGTCGTCGCGCCCCCTACCGTGTATGGCTGGCTCGCCTATATTTTGCTGGTCATGACGGGCCGCAGCTTTGTGGCCTATCTCTACTGGCGCGCGCCGGACGCCGACCGGATCGCCGGTGCCCGGCGTTGGGAGGTGCGCTTCGCCGCGGGAGGGGCGCTGACCGGTCTGGCTTGGGGGGCTGCCGGGAGTCTGCTGTATGCCGCTGACTCTTCGCTCCACCAGGTGTTTTTGACGTTCGTCGTGGGCGGCATGGCGGCGAGCGGGGCGGCTGTCTTGTTCCCCCGGCTGTCCGTCGTGGTTCCCTATGTCGTGTTGACGCTCGTTCCCACCTCGGTCCCGTTTTTCCTGTCCGACGACGCCATGCACCGGACGATGGGAGCGATGGTGATCCTGTACATGTTGATTCTCCTGGCGAGCGCAATTCGGACGAACCGGACCCTGCACATCGCCCTCGGGCTGCGCTACGACAACGAAGAGTTGATCCGCAAGATGCAGGCCGAGATCGAACAACGCCGACAGGCCGAATCGGCGCTCAAGCAGAGCGAGGAGCAGCTGGTGCAGTCCCAAAAGATGGAAGCGGTGGGCAAGCTGGCGGGCGGCATCGCCCACGAGTTCAACAATATCCTGCAGGTCATCAAGGGCTATTGTTATTTCTTGATGCCGGAGTTGTCCAAACAGGAAGCGCTCCGGCGCGACGTCGAGGGGATCGACGAATCGGTAGACCGGGCCGCCGGGCTCACGAATCAGCTGCTGGCGTTCAGCCGCCGGCAGGTCAGCATACCCCGGATACTGGATCTCAATGCGATCATCGTGGAGCAACACCGGATGCTGGACCGGCTGATCGGCGAGTCCATCAAGCTGGAGGTGGAACTGGCGCCGGATCTGCCGCGGGTCAAGGCGGACCCGGCGCAGATCGGGCAGGTG
>SCVN01000016.1:300000-379503 GCA_004296885.1 Nitrospirota bacterium
CTCGCCAAGGTGGAACTCGACCCAGAGTCGAGACTGACCCGTTTCTTGGCCGGAGGCCGGGCGGATAGAAACGCTCGGTTTTCCGTCTTGGCGTTTGGAACGGCAGACCCTCGTCTGCGCATTCGGGTCGCGGTTTCTTCTGATGGGCATACGTTTACCCCCCTGGCCAATACCCTCGCGGTCGACGGGAAAAAAGTCTATCTCACCTCACTCAAAGATCGCGAAGACACGCTGTGGGTGAAGCTCGACATTCCTGGCGAGGGGCTATCGGCCGCGACGTCGCCGGTCATCCTGTCGCGCATCCAATTCATGGCGGCGAAGGCGCCCCTCGCGCTGCCAAATCTGGCGATAGCGGCACTGCTCATTCTGACGCCGATATTGGCGTATTATCTTCGAATCGGCACCGAAGGGAAGTGGGCGCTGGCGTATGCGTTGGCCATCCTCTGTGGATTGGCCGTATTGGTTGAGGCGATCACCAAGACGTGGACGCAGGCGGACAACCCGATTCGCTGGTGGGAATTGATCACCGACGGGGAAGAGCGGGATCTCTACCTCTTCATTCCATACCTGGTTTTATTGGGACTGCTTGGTTGGCAACAATGGGCGGGCGCTCGGCCCGTGGAAGCCTCTGTGTCATGGGGCCGGTTCGCCCTGGCCGGCTTGTTCGTCTGGGGTCTGGGCCGTCGGATCGTCGCCTTCGCTCATGTACTTGATCAGAAGCTGGAAACGGACGTGGTGGCGTACCAAGACATGGCCAGGACGCTGACGGCTCCGTACGAAACCGCTTTCCGGGAGCCGCTCTGGATCTGGATCACCAAAGGATGGCTCACCGTCGTCGGCTGGGAGGCGCCGCAGATCCGTGCCCTGTCCCTTTTCTTCTCTTTGGTGGTGATCGGCCTCGCCTACAAAGTGTTTCGCGATTATACCGGACGCCCAATCATCGGAGGGCTGGTGGCGATCCTTCTCTTCATGAATCCCTATCTGATCCGTCTGAGTGTGCGTGGGTTCAGGGAGGAAGTCTACACAGCGGCCCTCCTGGCCGTCGTCTATTTTGCCCTTGTGCCGACGCCGAAGATGTCTCTGTGGTCCCAGGCCATCGGGTTGGCTCTGGCCGGGGCGGCGGTACAGTTGCTGCGTTTCAATAGTTACGTGTTTCTCCTCCTGCTGCTGTTGGTGTGGGTGTGGAAGAAGGCGAATGGCCGATGGGGATACGTGGCCGTGCCGGTGCTGTTCATTCTTGCGGTCTCGCTTCCTCACGTGATCCATAACTACAAGGTGTATGGAGATCCTTTGTATAGCATCAATTTCCACTTTACATGGTTTCGGAACTACGAATTCGTCGTCAAGAAGGGACTGTTCTGCGAGGGTTGCCCGACTCGCGATCAATATTTTATGACGCCGTATGCCGGTCCGCCCATTAGTGGGTTCCAGTATATCTTCGGCCTGCATAATTTCCGGGAGATCCTGAGCATCATGCTGGAAGGTTATTGGAAGATGTTCTTGACCCCATCCGATTGGTTGGAGGTCCAAATAGGCACGAGATCTCTCAGCGGATATACGCTGTACGTGCTTGGCCTGGGGCTTGTCCTGGCCAGCCGCTATCGCGAAATCGTCCTGCTCATCGTGTGCACGGCCAGTTTTCTTCCCTTCCTGGTGACGAACAATATCGAGGTGCGGGTAGGGGCCTACCTCGTACCGTTCACGACCTTTCTGTTGGCCTATGGGATATGGTGGACGTGCGGGCAGGTCTTGCGTCTGGGAACGGTGCTTGCCGAGGCCTGCGATCGGCGGGACGTCTCCGGGAAACTGGATATGATGGCAGTGGAGCGGAGAGCCCCAAAAGCAGATTGAGTGCCTGAGTCAATGTTTCGGCAAGCCCACGGAGCGTTTGTTGCCGGGCAGGCACTGGGACGGTCGGTTATGCACGGAAGAGCATTGCAGAATGAAGGCGACGCCGCTACGGCCCCGCGACCGCTGCGGATATGCTTTGTCTCGTCGCAGGTCTATGGGCTGTTTCGTCCGAGCTCCGGGCTGCCTATCGGCGGCGCTGAAGTCCAGATTGCCTCTCTGGCGAAGGAGTTGGCGCATCATCCGAAGTGTGAGGTCGTGATCTTAACCGGGGACGGCGCACGCACGGACAGAGAACGTGAGGGGGATATCGCGATTGTTTTGAGCCCTCTGTATGCGGTTTCGCCGGCGTATCTGGAAAGCTCCGGAGCCGCGCCATCCGCGGCAGATGACCTCCCGATCGGCTGGGGAAGCATCAAAGAGAAAGGGCACCGGTATGTGGGACAATGTCCAGGGTGGCTTGCCTTCGTCATTCGTTCGGTCGTGCGCGGAGGATATACGTGCAAGAGATGGCTGCTGTCCATTCCCGCTCTCCATTGGTTTGCCGGGAAGATTCGCGAGGGACAGCGAACGCTGCAATGGCTGTGGCTATTCCGATCGATCCGGGCCGACGTCTACGTCACGCGCTGCGCGTCGGCGCAAGTGGGGTACATGCAGACCGTGTGCTCGCTCCTGCGCCGCCCGTTTGTGTACATGGTCGCCCATGAGATGGATGTGTCAGGGGAATATGTCCGGGCCAATCCAAGCGCGGGGAGGCTGTTTGAACGAGGGTTGCGGCGCGCCGATGCCATTGTGTGCCAGCATGGGGGGCAGGCCGATCTGGTTCGGACGCGATACGCTCGCGATGCGTATGTGGTGCGATCGGTGTGTCCATCGCCGATCCGGTCGAGCGCCGTCGAGTCGAAGAAAACAATCCTCTGGATTGCGAGGACGGACTCGTGGAAACAGCCGGAGCTCTTTCTGGATTTGGTCGCCCGCCTGCCGACGGAGTCGTTTGTGATGGTGGCGCCGCCCAGCCAAATTGAGCCTGATATCCTGCGCAGGATTAAGGACCGGGTCAAGCTGCTGGCGAATCTGCGTTTCCTCGAACGGGTTCCGTTTGAAGCGACCGCTACGTTGTTCGAAGAAGCCAAGGTCTTCGTGAACACATCGAAGTGGGAGGGATTTCCAAATACATTCTTGCAGGCCGCGGCGTGCGGAACGCCTATTGTGTCCTGGTCGGTCAACCCGGATGGGGTGTTGGACCGCCATCAATTCGGGCTGTGTGCGAATGGCGATACGGCTCGATTTGAACAGCTTGTCCGTCTGTTGTGCGCGGATGATGCGTTACGCACAGTCCTGGGGGAACAAGGCCGGCGGTATGTGCGTGAACATCACGATCCGGCCGTAGTGGCCGGGCAATTTGCGGAAATGTGCCGGGTGCTTTCCCGTGGGCATGAGGCGGGCGACGGACAGGTCTGCCGCCCTGTTCATGGAGATCGCCGTTCAATCATGGCTCCATAGGTGGCGAAGACGGCCCAGCGCGTCGATCGTTGGACCGAGTCCGTGGAGCGGCGCGAGTTCCCAAGAGCGGGCGTCCGCCACGCTCCAGCTGGGTTGTGCGGACCTCGGAGCAATTGTGTAGGGTGGATATCGTGATCGCCAAGGAAATTATTCGTCTCGCCCGCCTGACGTGGAACTTGGCGCGCATCGAGCTCGACTCTCAACGGAAGGAAACGGTATCGGGCTTAATATGGGTGGTGCTGTGGCCGCTTTTACAAGTTGGCGGCTTCCTGTTGGTGTTCCACTTCGTGCGGGGGGGAGATCGCCATACGGATTCGGCGGCGATTCTTGCGACGTATCTCGGCGTCTTGGTTTGGAGTACGGCGGTGACAGTGCTGATGAGCAATCTGCGCATCCTGAACACGAATCGAGACTTGATCATGCACATCCGGTTCCCCATCACCATTCTGTCGATCGTGGATGTGACCGTGAAGTATGTCTTGTTCCTCGTGCAACTGTTTGTCGCGTTGGGGATCTGGCTGGCAGTGGTACCCAACGACCAGTGGTATCTGGCGCTGGTCTATCTGCCGCTGTACCTCGTCGCCTTTTATTGCGCCCTTGTGGTGATGGCGTGGCTGGCCTCACTGGTCGGTGCGGCCGTCCCGGAAGTGTCCGCTATCATTCCGCCGATGCTCGTGGTGCTTCTGGCTCTGTCGCCGGTGTTCCAGTCCGACCTTGAGGCCTTGCCGTGGATGATTCAGCGCATCAATGACGTCAATCCGTTCTCGATCTGGGTATCGGTCTTTTATGCGACGATCGGCGTCTCGCCCGCAGGTCCGAGCGCCCCCATTATGCTTTTGGTGAGCTCATTGATCGCGGTGATCTGTGCGCGTGTTCTGGTGGACGTCTTTTATCGAAACGTTGCCAGGGTGATCTAGTGGCTATGGCGAGAACGGATCAGGCTCCGGCACTCCCGGCTGGGGCCCTGGAAGTCCGCAATCTGGTCTTCGAGTACCCGCTGTACCAGAATTTTGCCATCGATCGGCTTCGCGCGGTGATTGGATTGGCAGTGCCCCGCCTGCAACCCAACGTCCGTCGGGTCTTGAATGAGGTATCGTTTGCCGTCAAGCCGGGCGAGATCGTGAGCATCGTCGGGGGCAACGGGGCGGGGAAGACCTCCCTGTTGCGAGTCGTGTCCGGAGTGGTCGGACCGTCGGCTGGCACGGTGCGCGTGGGGGGGCGGGTTATGGCGTTGCTGGCCATGGGGGCGGGATTCAGGCCGATGCTTACGGGACGAGAGAATTTGATCTATAGCGGGCTGCTCTGGGGCCTGGAGAAGCGCGAAATTGAAGCGCTGGTCCCTGAAATCGGCGAATTCTCGGAACTGAATGACGCCCTGGACCAGCCCTATTTTACCTATTCGTCCGGCATGCAGGCTCGCCTGGCGTTTTCCTTGGCGTCCCGCATGCCTGCCGACATTGTCATTCTCGACGAGACATTGGCCGCCGGCGATGCCAGGTTTGTTTCGAAGTGCCACGGCTACCTCAAGCGGATGCATGCGTCCGGGAAGACGATTCTGTTCGTGTCGCATAATTTGGGCGAGGTGGCGCGCCTCAGCTCGCGCGTGATCGTGTTGGAGAAGGGCGGCGTGACATTCGACGGCGATGTCGTGGAAGGACTCAAGTGTTACGAGCACTCGCTTGCCAAATCGTGGGCTGACGTCGAGGGGATGTCAACGGAGGGTGAAGGCTTGGCTCATGTGTCCGTATCGGTGGCCGTCAAGGACGCAGGCGGCCGTGCGCTTGATGTGGTGGAGATCGGTCAACGCGTCGTGGTCGAAATGACGATTGCCTCGCCGCATGAACTCGGTGAATCATTTGTCTTTCTCCGCCTGAACAACAGAGAGGGGCGGCAATTCTGCGCCTACCTGATGCCGAGTCGCTGGGAAGTGTTGCGCGAACGTTCACAAGACCGGTACTGCTACTGTGTCGACATCGGGGCGGGCAAGACCGTCGTCGCCTGGACGCTTCCCCATTGGATCTACGGCGAAGGACGGTATTTTTGGGATGCGTATGTCGGACCGCCCTGCGAATCCGACTCTCCGGATGTCTCGCAAGGGCGTTTTTGGCGGCACGTCGGGTGTCTTGCCACCGTGTACGGCAACGCGTATCTCAAAGGTGCCAATAGCGTTGCTGAAATGCCCGTGGAAAGCGTCAGCGTGAGACGGCCGACGCCGCCGATCACGTGTGATGCATGACACGCTTGCAATGGAACCTATGTCTGGCCATGAGCGTGTAATGGTACACCGCATCCAGTGGTCGCCCGAGTTGGTACAGCGATTTTGGACGGGCATTGCTCAAACGAGACTGTCCGAACTGAACTTCTCGCGGCACAATGCGGAGTATCTGATCGAGGTGGTCGCGCCCTATTTGAAGCCGCAAGGACGACATCTCGATTTCGGCGCGGGCGGGGGAGATCTTGTCAAGGCCCTGATTCAACGAGGGTACCCGACAGCGGCCTATGAACCGGTTCCGGCCCGCGCGTCCCGGATGGTTGAGGACATGGCAGCTCACGCCGGTTATTTAGGTGCGATTGGTGACGACGATACGGCGCAGTGTGACGTGGTGTTCATGGTCGAAGTGGTAGAGCACATTCTGGAGGCGGATCTCTCAGGCGTGTTTACACGAGTCAAGTCGTTGTTAGCTAGGCATGGTCGCGTGATCGTTACCGTGCCGTTTTTGGAGGATCTCGAGTTGGCGCAGGCGCTGTGCCCCCAGTGCGAGAGCCTCTTCCACCGATGGCAACACCAACGGGCTTTTACGTCCGAGAGCCTGCAGACGTTCATGCATCGTTTCGGATTCGAATGCATCGATCTGCGGCGCGAAGACTTTTCATGTAACCGGCTTATGGTCGAAGACTTGCGATACTTACACGGGGAGTTGGAGAAAATCCGGACCAATCGGGAGCGGTCCTGGCTCACGCGCATCAAACGTCGCGTGTTTCGGTCGAAGCTGGAACCGCCGATCCCCTTGCGATCGTCGCTTGCCGGTGCGCCGACGCACCTTCTTTATATCGGACGGCCGATGTAGGGTTGTGGCCACACATGTTTTCCATCGAATTTTTGCACGCGATTCGGCAGTACGAGATTCGGAAGATCGTTCGCCATATTTCGCCGGGCGCCCACGTTCTCGAGATCGGCGGCGGCACGGGATTTCAAGCCAAACTACTCGCCGAGCACGGGTTTCAGGTGGCATCCATCGATGTCGCAGACTCCAATTACAAGGAGAGCCGGGTGTTCCCCGTCACCGTCTATGATGGACAAACATTTCCCTTCGAGGATCGCACCTTCGACGTCGTGTTTTCTTCGAATGCGCTCGAGCATATTCCTGACTTGGAACAGATCCATCGCGAAAGTCGGCGCGTGTTGAAGCCGGGCGGCTATTGCGTGCATGTGATGCCGACCGCCATGTGGCGGTTTTGGTCGAGCGTGACCCATTATGTTGAATTGGTTCAAGAGTGGACGGCGCTGTGCCCCGGGCTTGTGCCGAAACATTTGAACAGGTCCGGCCTCACGGATACTCTGAGCGTGCTTGCTCGAATGTGGAGGCTGGTCAAAGGGTATGCGATTCCTCCTCGGCATGGAGAGACCGGCACGGTCATGACGGAGCTGTGGACCTTCCGCCGGCGCCATTGGGAGAATCATTTTCGGCGCGCGCACTTTGCGCTGACCTGCGTCGAGCCCATGGGATTGTTCTATACCGGGCAAATGGTGCTCGGGCCGCGCTGGCGGATGGCGTCGCGTGAGCGCACGGCGTCGTTTCTGGGAAGCGCCTGTGTGCTCTACAGGGTTCGGCCGGTGGCGTAGGGGCTGATGCCGGCAGCTCCGGAAACTCTCGTCTATGTGTGGAATAGCTGGACAGATCGCCGCAGCCCGTCAGCCGGTGGACCCGCGTGAGATCGCGGCGATGGGGGCCAGTCTCCGGCATCGTGGGCCGGACGACCAGGGCCTGTATGTCAACGGCCATGTGGGGCTGGCGCACCGACGATTGAGCATCCTGGACCTCAGTCCGGCCGGCCGCCAACCGATGTCCAATGATGCGGGGACGATGTGGATTGCGTTCAACGGGGAGATCTACAACTACGAGGAGTTGCGCGGCAGACTCCGGTCTCCTCGCGCCTTCCGGTCCCGGACCGATACGGAGGTCCTGCTGGCCCTCTATGAGGATTATGGGATCGAGGCGCTCCCGCTTCTGCGCGGGATGTTCGCGTTCGCCATTTGGGACGAGCCGCGGCAACGGCTCGTGCTGGCGCGGGACCGGCTGGGGAAGAAGCCGCTCTTCTACACGGTGGATCAGCGGGGGCTTCGGTTTGCCTCGGAGTTAAAAGCCCTGGTGGCGGAGGGGCCCATGCCCGCCGTCGATCCGATCGCCGTCCATCATTATCTGACCTTCCAGTACATCCCGACTCCGCTCACGATCTTTCAAGGCATTCGGAAGCTCCCGCCGGGTCATATGTTGGTGTACGAGCAGGGGAAGGTCTCCGAGAGCGCCTACTGGTCGTTGTCCTATGACGAGAAGCGGGTCGGGCGATCCGAATCCGAATACAAGGAAGAGTTTCTCTCGCTGCTGACCGAGTCGGTGAAGCTGCGACTGGCCAGCGATGTGCCCCTGGGGGCCTTCCTGAGCGGCGGCGTGGATTCCAGCAGCGTGGTGGCGATCATGAGCCGGCTGATGGATCGGCCGGTCAAGACCTTTTCCATCGGGTTCAAAGAAAAAGAGTTCAATGAACTGTCCTATGCGCGGGACGTGGCCGTGCGCTTCGGCACCGAGCACCACGAGTTCATCGTCGAGCCGTCGGCCGTTGACCTGCTGCCCACGCTCGTGCGCGTCTACGATGAGCCCTTCGCGGACGCCTCGGCGATCCCGACCTACTATGTCTCGCAACTGAGCCGGCAGTTCGTGACCGTGGTGCTGAATGGAGACGGCGGCGACGAACTGTTGGCCGGCTATCCCCGGTACCATGTCACGCCGTACGACCGCCTCGGCGCCAGATGGTTGTCGGGCCCTGCCAGGGACCGGATCGGCCGTCTGCTCGCGCTGGTTCCCGCCGACGTCCCAGGATTGAGAAGAGCCCACAATCGCTTGGAACGGTTGCTCGTGCCGTTCAGCCGGACCTATCTCAACCGAATCTGCTACTTTTCGCCCAAGGAAAAGGAGCGGCTCTATGCCTCCGATTTCAACGACACCGTCAAAGGGGCGGACTCCTTCGCCCTCTTGGCCGAGTGGTTTGAACAGGCGCAGGCCTCGGAGTTGCTCGACCGATTGTTGGCCGTGGACACGCGGTCGTATCTGCCCGATGACCTCCTCGTTAAAGTGGACCGCGCCACCATGGCGCAGGGACTCGAGGCCCGCTCGCCGTTTCTGGACCATCGGCTGGTGGAATTCTGCGCGTCACTCCCGCCACATCTGAAGGTCCGGGCCGGCCAGAGCAAGTATCTGCTGAAAGCGGCGATGCGCGGGACGTTGCCCGACCAAGTCTTGGATCGCGACAAGATGGGGTTTGGCGTGCCGACCGACCAGTGGTTTCGCGGCGCCTGTTCCGATTTCGTACACGACACCCTCCTGTCCACGCGCTCGTTGCAGCGGGGGTATTTCAAGCCCGAGGCGCTGCGAGAGATGATCGAACAACGGCAGAGCGGCGCGTGCAGTTACGGTTCACGGATCTATGCGCTGTTGATGCTGGAGCTCTGGCACCAGGAGTATGCGGATCGGAGGGCGGCATGAATGCCCACGCCGCAGGTCGGACGGTCGGCGCACCGGCTTCCCCAGACCCATTCCAGACTCAAGGCCTCGCCCTGGCGGCGCAGGTGGTGACGGAGCCGCTGCTGCGCGTCGGGTTCATTTCCCCTCTCGGCTATGGCCTGTACCGGCCGGAGAGCGGAGTGCCGTTCGGCGGAGCCGAGGTCCAATTCTTCCTGCTGGCGAAGGAGATGGCCAAGGGCGATCGGCGACAGGTGCAGGTGCTGACGACGGTGGCCCACGCGCCTGGCGCGGAAGAACAGGGGCCGGTCACGGTGATCCGGCGGCAGGGCTTGCGTCGGCTGGAATCGTCGCTCGGGCCTGTCCGGCGATACCGGGGCTATGTCGAAGCCTTTCGGGACATGTACCGGCAATTACGGGCCATGGGGGCGGACGTGTATCTCCATTCCGGCTCCGGCGTGGAGGTCGGCGCCTATGCGGTGATCTGTCGCCTCCTGCGCAAGCGGTTCGTGTATGTGGTGGCCTCTTCGGCCGACCTGGACGAGCCCTATGGCAAGGTCCAGGGCCCGCTGCGATGGCTCTATCCTGTCGGCCTCCGCCTGGCCGACGCCATCGTGTGCCGGACCGATGAGCAACGAGCGCGATTGCGCGAACGGTACGGGCGAAGCGCCGTGCTGATCCGCACCGGCCATTCGATCCCTGAGACTCCTCCCGATCCGGCCGGGTCCGGTTCGATTTTATGGGTGGGCCGTGCGCATCCGCTCAAGCAGCCGGACCTGTTCCTGGACCTGGCCGAGCGGTTGCCGGGCGAGCGTTTCGTCATGGTCGCGATGCAGGATCCGGCTCATCCCGACTTGCTCCATACGTTGCGTCGACGGGCCGCCACACTGCCGCAGGTGACGTTCTACGAAGGGGTTCCCTGGGGAGAAATCGATGGCTTGTTCTCGCAAGCCAAGCTCTTCGTCAACACCTCCACCTACGAAGGGTTTCCCAATACCTTCGTCCAGGCGGCGATGCATCGCGTCCCGATTCTCTCCTGGAGAGTCAATCCGGATTCCGTGTTGACGACCCACCGCATCGGCGCCTGCGCGGACAGTTCCTTCGAGCGGCTGGTCGCGGAGACGGGACGTTTTGCCGGCGATGACGAGTTGCGCCGTGAGACCGGGACTCGCGCCCGCCGGTATGCTGAGGCGCATCATGACGTCGCGCGCGCGGCCGAGGCCCTTGCCGAGCTCCTCCTGCAGGTGGTCGGGCGCCAGGAGGTGACATCATGAGGCCGTTGCGCCTGGCCTATATCGGTCCCGCCCATTCCGTGACCACCCGACGCTGGGCCGAGTGGTTCGTGCGGCGTGGCCACGAGGTCACGATCCTGACGGTCGAACCGACGGACGAAGCGCTGCCCGATGGGTTTCGGCAGATCGATCTCAGCTCGGCTTGCGGCCCGCGTAAGCTGGGCCGGCTCCTCTCCGTCGCAAAGCTGGCCCTCCATCTGCGACGGCTGCGGCCGGATGTGGTCCATATCCATTACGCCAGGGGGCTGGCTTGGGGGCGGCTGATCGCCGGGGGCGCTCCCTTCGTCGTGACGGTATGGGGCAGCGATGTGCTGGAAGAGCAGGGGGCATTCAAGGAATGGTACGGCCGGTTCCTGACCGGCGCGCTGCTCAGGAAGGCCGATCTGGTGACCGTCCACTCGGCCTACATGGCCTCCCGCGTCCAGCCTCTGCTGACGCAGGGCTCGGTGACGGCTCGAATCGGCTGGGGCGTGGACGTGACCCGGTTCAGACCAGGACTGGATACGAGCGCCATCCGGGATCGGTGGCAGATTCCGACGGACCGGCTGGTCATCTTCAGCCCGAGAATTGCGCAGCCCTTCTATAATCTGGACCGGATCATCCGGGCCTTTGCGCTGGTGCGTGAACGAGTGCCCCAAGCCTTGCTGGTCCTGGCCGAGTTGTTGCCGGACCGGGCCTATGTGGACCGGCTCCGCCGGCTTGCGGCCGACGTAGGGGGCGGCGAGCAGGTCCGCTTTGCGGGAGCCATCCCGTACCGGGACATGCCGCTCTGGCTGAATCTGGCCGAGGTGTCCGTCATGGTCCCTCGGTCGGACGGGATGCCCAATTCCCTCTGGGAGGCGATGGCCTGCGGGACGATTCCGGTATTGAACCGCCTGCCTCAATATGCCGAGCTGATTCGAGACGGCGAGAACGGGTTTCTCACCAGTTCGGATCCGGAGCCGCTGGCCGATACGTTGGTGCGGGCTCTGGCCGATCCTGCGGAGCGGCAGCGGATCGCTCGGCACAACCGAGAGATCGTGCTGGAGTCGGGCAATCAGGATCGCGAGATGGAGAAGATGGAGCATTGGTACGCAACGCTGGCCGCGGGGCGGGTCGCAGGACCAGTGACGCCCACGAACGGCAGGGAGAAGGACCCTCGAATACCATGTGCGGGATCGCCGGAATCGTCCAGCTAAACCGGCAGCCGCTGGACAGCGGCTTGCTGGAAAGCATGACCCGCTCGCTGGCCCACCGGGGGCCGGACGGTGAAGGCTATGTGCTCCTGGCCCAGGAGGGGCCAGGCAAGCCGATCGCGGTCACGGGCCGGCTCTCGGACTCCCTCCGGTCCGTCCCGCGCGAATATTCCGTCGGGTTCGGCCACCGGCGCCTGGCCATCCTGGATCGCTCGCCGCTCGGCCATCAGCCCATGTCCTGCGAGCGGGGAGACCTGTGGCTCACCTACAACGGAGAGATCTACAACTATCTGGAGATCAGGCAGACGTTGCAGCAACGGGGCTGGACCTTCCGGTCCATGAGCGACGCCGAGGTGCTTCTCTACGCCTATCGGGAATGGGGCGAGGATTGCCTGCACCGCTTCAACGGCATGTTCGCCTTCGCCCTGTGGGATGCGCGTGCACAGAAGCTGTTCTGCGCGCGAGACCGATGGGGCATGAAGCCGTTCTATTATCGCGTCACGGCGGACCGGTTGACGTTCGGCTCCGAGATCAAGGCCTTGCTCCAGGAGTCGCAGGCGGCGCCGGCTGCGAACCAACGGCTGGTCCACGCCTATTTGCTGCTGGGGTTGCAAGACCATACGGACGGGACGATGTTCGAAGGCGTCCACCAACTCAGGCCCGGCCATGTCTTGACCGTGGAGCGGGGGCGGCTGCGAGTCCGGAAGTGGTGGACCCTGGATACTATGTCCGCCGCGGAGGCGGTTGACGATGCGGCCGCGGTCCGGACCTTCCAGGACCTGTTTGCCGATGCCGTCCGCCTCCATCTGCGGAGCGATGTGCCGGTGGGCAGCTGTCTGAGCGGCGGCCTCGATTCCTCGTCCATCGTCTGCACGATGCAGCGCCGGCTTGCCACGAAGCCGGCCAGAACTTTTTCCGCCTGCTTCGACGAGCCCGCTTGCGACGAGCGGCCCTATCTGCACGCGGTGGTGGCGCAGACCGGAGTCGAGTCCCTGGAAGTCTTTCCCGACGGACGCCGTCTGTACCGGGACCTACCCCTGGTGCTCTGGCACCAGGAGGAACCGTTCGGGAGCACCAGCTTTCTGGCCCAGTGGGCGGTCATGCAAGCAGCGGGAGAACAGGGGATCAAGGTGTTGCTGGACGGGCAGGGCGGCGATGAACTGCTCTGCGGCTATCCGGGTTACTGGGGGTCGTACTTCGGAGATTTGGTGCGGCAAGGGGCGCTGGGCAAGGCCTGGCATGAGCTACGGGCTTATCGGGCTTCCCAGGGGGGGCCGGCTCCGACCGTGGCGGCCAACATCGCGCGGGCACTCCTTCCGTCCCGGTTGGTGGCCTCGGCCCGCTCCCGGATGAAAGGCCATGGGACATGGGTCAACCGGGAATTCGCCGCACGCTACAGTCTGGCGACCGACTACGAGGAGCGAGGCGGGACGGCACTGGCGAACCACGTCGGCGCCTATCTCGAAACGTACAGCCTCCCGGCGTTGCTGCACCACGAAGACCGGAGTTCCATGGCTTTTTCAGTCGAGGCGCGCCTGCCGTTTCTTGACGTGCGTCTCGCGGACCAGCTCCTCCGGTGGCCGGCCAGGCTCAAATTGCGGGAGGGGATGAGCAAGGTCATTCTGCGGGCGGCGATGGAGGGGGTGCTGCCAGAATCCGTCCGGCTGCGGACGGACAAGATGGGTTTTGTGACCCCTCAAGACCGGTGGCTGCGGGAAACCTGGCGCCCGGATGTCGAGGCGCTGTTCCAGTCGCCGGCCTTTGCGCAGCGGGGTTACTGGGACCCGGTTCGGCTGCGGCAAGCCTATCGCGACTATTGTGCCGGGCGGACGGAATTGGGCAACAGCATCTGGCGCTGCCTGTGTCTGGAACTATGGCATCAACGCTTTCTCTCATAACCGCGAACGAGCCGCCTGCGGCCGGGGTCGGCGATCGACGCCGGTCACCCGACGAGGCGCAGGGCCGAGCCCGTCTCCGGCTGCTGCTGCTGACCGTCGGCCTCGGCATCGGGGGGACGGAAGAGCAGATCAAGGAACTCGCCTTGCGGCTGGACCGGCGGCGGTACGACGTCACGGTCTGCGCGCTCAAAGGACGGGGGGTCATTGCAAACGAGTTGATCGCGCAGGGGGTCCCTGTGGTGCTCCTGGAGGGGAAGGCGAAGGGCGACGCGCGCGTGCTCTTCCGGTTGTATCGGCTCATCCAGACCCTGCGCCCGGACATCGTCCACGCCTTTCTCGGCCAGGCCAACCTCGGCGCGGCGCTGGTCGGCCGACTGCTCGCCGAGCCGATCGTCGTCTGGTCCTATCGGGACCTGGATGTCTGGAGAAAGGGCTTGCACTGGATGCTGGACCGCTGGGCCGTCCGTCGGGTCGCAGCCGTGACTTGTTGTTCGGATTCGGTCCGCCGCTATGTCTCGCAGCACATGCGACTGCCGCCGGAGCGCATCACGACCATTCACAACGGGGTGGATCGGGCCCGGTTCAGGGCGCCATCGCCGATGGGGCGGGCGCAACTCGGCCTGCGGGATCATCTGCCGGTGGTCGGGACCGTCTGCCGCCTGGATGAACCGAAGAAGGGCCTGGCGGTTCTGCTGCGGGCCATGCGCCTCTCAGCCGACCGGGGGGATGCGCCGGCCTGGCAATTGCTGATCGTGGGAGAAGGGCCGGCCAGAGAGGGGCTCGAACGACTGAGCGCAAGCTTGGGCCTGGCCGAGCGTGTCGTCTTTGCCGGTCCGCGGCGTGACGTGGCGGCGGTCCTTCCGCTCATGGATTTGTTTGTCTGTCCTTCGCTCTATGAAGGATTTGGTATCGCGATTGTGGAAGCGATGATGGCCGGCTTGCCGGTCGTCGCCAGTTCGGTGGGGGGGATCATGGAAATTGTCCGGTCCGGCGACACGGGTCTTCTTGTCCCGCCCGGCGATCCGGCCGCTTTGGCGGAAGCCATTCAGGAGGTGCTCGGTCACCCTGACAAGGCTGCTTGGTTCGGACGACAGGGACGACAGTCGGCGGAAGCGGCTTTTTCCGTGGAGACCATGGTCGAGCGCCACGGAGCCCTCTATGAATCCCTCGTAGAGGCGGCCGGACCGTGCAGGGTGATGCAACAGGAGAAACGCTGAAACCATGCTGCTCCTAGTCCTGACTTTCGGGCTGGCTTTTTTACTGAGCCTCTACGGAGTGCCGGTGGCGCGTCAGGCGGCGCTCAAGTATGGCATCGTGGACAGTCCGGACGGGAGGCTCAAGCAGCAGCGCGAACCGGTGCCTTATTTGGGCGGGCTGGCGATCTACCTGGCCTTCCTGATCAGTCTGGCCTTCACGTTCGAATTCCGCCATGACGTGTTGGGGATCATCCTGGCCGGGACGCTGATCCTGTTGCTGGGCTTGATCGACGATTTCGGCGTGCTCTCGCCGGGCGTCAAACTGATCGGGCAGTTCCTGGCCGTCTTCGTGCTGATCAAAAGCGGCATCCGGGTGGAGATCGCCGCATTGCCCGAATGGATGGACCTGGCCCTGACCGTGATCTGGATGCTGGGGGTCATCAATGCGTTCAATCTCCTGGACATCATGGACGGCCTGGCGGCGGGGGTCGGGTTCGTCTGTTCAGCCTGCCTGCTCACCGTGGCGTTGCTGAACGGAGACCAAACCCTGGCCTTCATGTTGACGGCGCTGGCCGGGAGCCTACTGGGCTTCCTGCGCTACAACTTCCGGCCCGCCATGATCTATATGGGCGACGCCGGCGCCATGTTCATCGGCTTGATGTTGGGCGCGGTCTCGATGATCGGCCAGTACCGGGGGAGCCATCCCCTGGCCCTGTTGAGCCCGGCCTTTATCCTGGGCGTCCCGCTCCTCGACACGCTCTTCGTCGTGTACATGAGGCTCGCGCGCGGGGTGCCGGTCTTCGTGGGCAGTCCCGACCATTTGGCCCTGCGCCTGAGACGCCACGGGTTTCCGGTTCCGGTGGTGGTGAGCGTCCTGTACGCCGCCTCGGCCCTGCTGGGCGGCATCGGATTGGCGCTCCTGTTCGTCGAGGTCCAATTGGCGCTGGTACTGGTCGGCCTGACGGGACTGGGGTTCATCGCCACGATCCTTGTGATGAAGCGCGTGGATGTGACCGTGCCGGGGCCGCCCGACGCCGCAGGGACGACGGCCGTCGCGGTGCCCGGGGACGTCCGGGAGGGGCGGGTGCCGTCATGATCGTGGTCGTCGGCGCCGGCCTGGCCGGCCTCAGCACGGCTTATCACCTGGACAGGCCCTACCGGCTCTGCGAGCGGGACCGCGAAGCCGGCGGGCTCTGCCGTTCCTACGAGGTGAAGGGGTTCACGTTCGACATGACCGGCCATCTGCTGCATTTCCGCCAGGCGGAGATCAAGGCGTTGGTGGAAAGGCTGCTGGAGGGCCGGCTGGAGCGGCACGTCCGCCGGTCGTTCATCTATTCCCACCGGACCTACACGGAATATCCGTTCCAGGTGAATACCTACGGGCTGCCGCCCGAGGTCGTCCGGGACTGCCTGCTGGGGTTCATCGCCACGTTGGCCAAGCCTCCCGCCGGCCAGCCGCAGGAGCAGTCCTTCAAGGCCTGGATACTGGACAATCTCGGGGAGGGAATCGCCAGGCATTTCATGGTGCCGTTCAATGAAAAGCTCTGGCAGGTGCCGCTGGACGAGCTGACCTCCGACTGGGTCTCCTGGCTGATTCCCAAACCGGACGTCAAGGATGTGATCAACGGGGCGCTGGGCATCAAGGACAAGACCTTCGGCTACAACCCCACGTTCCTCTACCCCAAGCGGGGCGGTATCGACGCCTTGCCGAAGGCGTTTCTGCCGCGCGTGCCGGACATTCAGTATGGAAGCGAGCTGGTGGAACTCGACACGCAGCGCCGTCGGGCGACCGTTCGGACGGGGCGGAACGGCTCGCAGGTGCTGGAGTATGAGCATCTGGTCTCCACGATCCCGATCCCGGAGCTGGTGCGACGGTGCACGGATTTGCCGAGCGACATCCGGGAGGCGGCGGAGGGGTTGCGCTGCGTGTCGGTCTACAGCGTCAACCTCGGGGTGGCGCGCGAGCGGGTCACCGACATGCATTGGATTTACTTCCCGGAGCCCGAGTACCCCTTCTACCGGGCCGGTTTTCCGATGAACTTCTCGCCCGGCTTGGGCCCGTCCGGCTGCAGCTCGATCTACGTAGAGATCTCACATCAGCCGACGGACGCGATGGCGTCGGATGACGTGCTCAAGCTGGTCCGGGGCGGGCTGGAGCAGGCCGGCATCTTCACCGCGAAGGATGAAATCGTCGCGGCCGACGTGCGCGACATCCGGTATGCCTATGTGCTCTTCGACCGGCACAGGGCCAGGGTCCTGCCGGCGATTCTTCAGGAATTGGAACGCCGCGGCATCCACTCCATCGGCCGGTACGGCCGCTGGGAACACACGTCCATGGAGGATGCGATCGGACAGGGCAAGAAACTGGCGGAGCAGCTCAACGGGCACGCGCAGAACAAGCCTCGATCGGCGATTGCAGCCACCGGCCAAGCCGGAGCCAATCCATGAACGAGCCGGTCGCCGTCGCCCATCTCATCACCAAGCTGGAGTTGGGCGGGGCGCAGCAGAACACGCTCTTCACCGTCGCCCACCTCGACCGGTCGCGCTTCCGTCCGATTCTGATTGCCGGGGAGCCGGGGCTGCTGGACCGCGAGGCATCGTCGTTGCCCGGCGTCGCCTTCCATCGGGTGCCCTCGTTGGTCCGTCCCATCAAGCCGCTCACGGACCTGCTGGCGCTGCTCAAGCTGACGTGGCTCCTGGCCAGACTCAAGCCCACGATCGTCCATACCCACAGCTCCAAGGCGGGGATTCTTGGCCGCCTGGCGGCCAAGCTGGCCGGGGTGCCGATCATCCTCCATTCTATCCACGGCTTCGGGTTCACGCCGGCCCACCGACCGGTTGCGCAGCGGTTCCTCGTGGCGCTGGAGCGTCTGGCGGCCAGGGTGACGACCGGGTTTATCGCCGTCTCGGAAGCCAACCGCCGGCAGGGCATGGCGCTCGGGATTTTTGCGGGGGATCGTTGCACCGTGATCCGGAGCGGAATCGACCGGGAGTTGTTTCAGCAGACGCACGTAGACCGACCGGCCAAGCGGCGCGAACTGGGCCTGGACCCAGGGCGGCCGGTGATCGGCATGGTGGCTCCGTTCAAACCGCAAAAGGCGCCGCTGGATTTCGTGCGCATGGCGGCGCTGGTGCATGGGGCCAGGTCGGACGCGCAGTTTCTGCTGATCGGGGATGGAGAACTGCGCAGCGCCATTGAAGCGGAAATCAAACAGCGCGGCCTGGCGGGGGTCGTCCATCTGGCCGGCTGGCGGCGGGACATTCCGGAAGTCATGCGCTGTCTGGATGTCTTGGCCCTGACCTCGCGCTGGGAGGGGTTGCCGCGAGTCTACCTGGAAGCCCTGGCTTGCGGCGTGCCGGTCGTCGGGACTCGGGTGGACGGGGCGACAGAGGCGATTCAGGAGGGTGTGAACGGGTATTTGGTGGAGCCCGGCGACGTGCGGAGCCTGGCCGAACGGGTCCTGGCGCTGCTGAACCATCCGGAGGAAGCGGCCCGCATGGGACAGGCGGGCCGGTCGCTGCCGGCCGAGTTCGATATCCATGAGATGGTCCGGCAGCAGGAGCGGGAGTATGATCGCTTCCTGGCCGCGATGAGAAACGGGAAGTCCTTGAGCCAGACGGCGGCCTATGGTACATCTGCCAAACATTGAGTAAACTATTGATCTGTTGATTTGCCGATCAAACGATCGAAGCATGTCAGGCTCCGTAATCAACACCTCATCATATCGGACAAGCATACAATGAATGAATGGAGTCGTCGGTGAACGTTCCCCTGTTGGACCTAAAAGCGCAGTTTCGCGGGATCAAAAAAGAGGTCATGGACGTGGTCGAAACCACCTGCGAGGAGCAGGCGTTTGTCCTGGGCTCCCGCGTCGTGGAGTTGGAGCAGGCCCTGGCCTCGTATGTCGGCGTGTCCCATGCGGTGGGGGTCGCGTCCGGCAGCGATGCGCTTCTCTTGTCTTTGATGGCCCTGGGTGTCGGGCAGGGGGATGAAGTCATCACGGTGCCGTTCACCTTCTTTGCCACGGCCGGAGCCGTGTCCCGACTCGGCGCCACACCGGTCTTCGTGGACATCCGTCCGGACACCTTCAACATGGACCCGCAGCAGATCGAGCGGAAGATCACGGCCAAAACCAAGGCCATCATTCCGGTGCACCTGTTCGGACAATGTGCCGAGATGGGCGCGATCAACGAGATCGCCAAGCGCAAGAAGCTCGCCGTGATCGAAGACGCCTGTCAGGCCATCGGCGCCATGCAGAACGGCATCAAGGCCGGCGTGCTCGGAGACACGGGCTGCTTCAGCTTCTTCCCCTCCAAGAACCTGGGCGGGTTCGGAGACGGGGGCCTCATCACCACGAACGACGCCAAGCTCCACGATGCCCTGGCCATGCTGCGGGTGCATGGGAGCCGGGTCCGCTACGTGCACGAGCAGATCGGGATCAACAGCCGGCTGGACGCCTTGCAGGCGGCCGTCCTGCGGGTGAAGCTGAATCACCTGGATCGGTGGACCGAAGGGCGCCGGCGCAATGCGACGCGCTATGAGCGGCTGTTCACCGAAGCCCGGTTGCTGGATCGCGTCACCCTGCCCGTGACCCAGCCGGGCAACTACCACGTCTTCAACCAGTACACGATCCGCGCGCAACGGCGGGACGAGTTGAAGGATTTCCTCAAGGAGCAGGGCGTCGGGACGGAAATCTATTATCCCATCCCCATGCACGTGCAGGACTGCTACCGGTTCCTCGGCCACAAGAAAGGAGACTTCCCCGTCTCCGAGCAGGCTGCGGCGGACGTCCTGTCCCTGCCCATCTTCGCCGAGCTGAGCGACGAGCAATTGGCCTACGTCGTCGAGTCGGTCAAGGCGTTCTACGACCAGCGCTGACCGTCCAGCCGATTCCAGTTTCCCGCAAGAATTCAACCGGATAGAGGCGCCGATCGCCGGACGAATGATTGCGCCTTGATAAACTACTAGGTAGTATTAAACTAACAGAGACTTTAAGAGGGGACCGGGGTCGGGACAAACTGGGGAGGTGCGAGATGAAGGCAATAGAGTGCCTGCTCAAGACGGATGAAGGTTGGGCGAGTCTGGTCTTGCGGGTCATGCTGGGGCTGGTCATATTTCCCCACGGGGCGCAGAAGCTGCTGGGTGTGTATGGGGGATTCGGTTTTTCCGGCACGATGAGCTTTTTCACCGAGACCATGCACTTGCCCTGGATCGTTGCCTTTCTCGTGATCATCGGCGAATCCTTCGGGAGCCTGGCCTTGCTGGTCGGCTTGCTGACGCGCTTCACGGCGGCCAGTCTGACGGTCATCATGCTCGGGGCGATCGTCACGACCCACCTGCCGAACGGGTTCTTCATGAACTGGTTTGGAAAGCAAGCTGGCGAGGGTTATGAGTACCATCTGCTGGTGATCGCGATCTGCGCCGCGCTGATGATCACAGGTGCCGGCCGCTGGTCGGTGGACGGAGCGCTGGCCAAGAAGCTGGGCTAAACGGCAAGCGGAACGGTCAACGGCAAAGGATTTCAAGAAGGCGCAATGAAACGGGGCCAGGCGTGTGAAGGCCGGCCCCGTTCTGTTTTGTGCTCTGCGGCTGGTTTGCAGAAGTGACTGTTTAGCGGCCGGGCACGGCTTGGATCAATTTGCGATCGCCCTGATCCCGTCCGCAGCTTTGTTCGGCGATCATGCGCTGTCCGGCGCTGGCATCCGATGGGATTCTTGCCTGACAGGCTTGCAGCGTGTCCCCGACGGCGCCGGCCGCCATAGCTCCGATCCCGGTTCGGGCGCTGGCCACGGAAGGCGTTGCCCCCCCAGAAGATTGTCCCACTTCCTCAGAAGACATTTCCGCACAGCCGACGCTCAGCGCCAGGCATGCGGCCATGACCATCGGTCCGATGAATTTGGTTGCCATCACTCGTTCCTCCCTTGTCGTGCTCATGATTGGTTGTGATTCAGCAGGACTCGTCATATTTTGAACCATCCTGCGCCGAAAGCGGGACGCGGGTCAACCGAATAGTGGCGAGCGAGAATTGATAAGGCGGGATGGCATGCCCGTTCGCGCCACAACACATCCTTTTAGAAGCGAGGTCGAACGGGCTGCATATCCCGTCCGTCCAAGCCAAATGAAAGAGCGGGGCGGGCTAGACCGCTTGCGCGCTCGTTCTGGAGTCCAGCCGAGAGAGCTATCGCCTCGGGCGTGTAAGCATGAGCGCGACAAACCCTTCTTGCTCAAAGTGCCGGTCAGATGTCAGGACGAGCGAAAGGCGGTGTTTGCGCATGACGGTCATGGAGAGACAGTCTGTCAGGCTGTAGCCTTTGTCGGGTCTGGCTTTGTATAAGGCAAAAGCGCTGTTGAAGGAGGCTCGGCTTTGCGGAAGAACTTTGACCATCGGATTGTTCAGGATGGTCTCGACTGTTCTGATGGCGAGGGCGCGGATGTTGACTCCACTGTCGGCCAAGGCATTCAAAAATTCCGTGAGAACGGCGTCGGTGGTAATCAGACGGACTTGGCCGAGCGACGATGAGGCTTCGACCGCGGCTGCGTGGTGTTGATCGAAAGGGTTAGTGAGGGCGATCCAATATGCCGTGTCGGCAAAGACCTGCTTCAAGGCCTATGGCTTCCGTAGAGGTAGTGATCGTGCTTGGCAGAGAGATCGGTGGGAAGTTTTGCGAAATCCGGCGCTGGAATTTGGTGGGCGATAGCTAAAATCTCATCCCAGATCGGCTTCGGTGCGCGGGGCTTGGCCAGGCGCTTCCTTCCCCGTGACTGAGCGGCCGCGCCGTTTGGTTTGTGTACCCGTGTGCGTTTCATCGTGGCTTCAGTGTAGTAGGCAGTTGAGAAGGAGTCAAGAAGCTTGCAGACAATGCCTCGCTGGAAAAGGGCGGGAGTAGACTGGCCCGTTGCGTCGCATTTCCGCCTGCCGAACAGTCCAATCCAGTCTTGGCTGGCGAAGGGAGAGGGCGGGTGTGCTGAGGCGTCTTGCCTCCGCACCTCCGGAGCAAAGATACCGCGGCTTGGGAAGGTCGGGCAGCGTCGGCTTCGCCACGATGCGATGGTGCCATTGTGCCGCCGTCACCATGCTACTGGCTGCTCGCCTCATCGGAATAGAAGAACGGCGAGCGGCGTCCTCTCCGTCTTCCTGTGTCCCGATTCTCGCCGTGGCGAAAGCCTCCTGCCCATCTCTTCCATCCGCGTCCGAAGAGAGAGGGTGTCGGGGACAGGTCGCCAATGGACCTGTCCCCGATTTGCTGAATTCTCAGCCCCGTGTATCGATAGCGTTGACAAGTCCATAGAACAAAATAAGAATGACTCGTCAATTGATGGTCGGCATCGACAAGGTATGTCGATCAGCATACTCGTACGCTAGCGCCATCAGAACTCCATCGGTGGGCATAATGATATCCAAAGACGATTGCATCCAGAAGTATAACGAATACAAAAAACAGCACGAGGTAATTCCAAAAAAGAAAGACTTCTTCAAGTTTGCTGGAATTCATGAGAGGCAATTAGTTGGCCTGTATGGCAGAGATGCCTACACGAAATTACAAGAGGAATGCGGCGACGAAGCCAATAAATTAAATCTTGAAAAAACACCGACCGAAAAAATAATGAGGCAGTATGGAGATTTGGCGCTCGAATTGGAAGAGCTGCCTAACTCTTCAGATTGGATTGAACGCCACTTTAAGCCTTCCATTTCTGGTTTAGAACGAAGGCCGCACTTTATAAAATGGTCTGAATTCCCCTCGAAATTCACAGAATGGATTCAAAATAATCAAGTCAAAGGCTACGAGAAGGTATTAGGTTATATCAACGAATCATCTGCGAAATCGAAAGTTAAAGCCGAAAAGCGAGACCGTGAGTTTGAGAAGCTCATTAGTAATATCAGATCGTGGTCGCCGGGTAGGCGAAGAAATAGTGAGGGCGAGTATAAAATCGAGCTAAGGAGACATTTGGAATCCCTTGGATACACGGTGAATGAAGAGTTTGGGGAAAGCAATTTTGATTTGCTGATCAACAAGAGGCATGCCGTTGAAATCAAAAAGGACCCGCAGTTAAGCGAGTACGATCGACTCTTCGGCCAATTAGCAAGGCATCTGCAACATCAATTGCGCGTCATCGCTTTGATACTCGACGCTCCGAGCGAGGATAAATTCAGCAATTTCACTTCGCTGGTGGATACATACTTATGTAAGGATGAAAAGATCGTTGAAGTTATTAAGAAGTAGAGTCTGAGAGGTTGCAAGGAGCCGTTATTTGCTTCCCAAAACGGGGACAGGCCCATCGGCGGCCTGTCCCCGTATACTCTCTTTTTATTTTTGGCTGCGCGTAGAGGGGCACGGTGGTTGTGAGCGACTTCACTGAAGGAGCGGGGTACCCACCGAGACTTTGCCAGGAAGGAAAGCGGAAACTGACCGAGTCCGCGAGGGAATTTCCGAAGGCTTCCGCCTGGCAAAGGCCGGAAGGGTCGTTCCGAGAGGTGCGGAAGCGAACGGCCACCGTACCCCTCTAAGACCTTTCCGAATCCGGCCGCCCTTCGTCACCCACTCCTAATTCCGAGTAGCCGTTCGTCAGCCGTGGTCTTGGCTTCTAGCTTGTGACCGCCCCTTCGGATGCCGACGAGACATGCCGGGCGTACTTGGCCATAACGCCCATCGTGTAGCGCGGCGCTGGCGCCTTCCATTTTGAGAGGCGCGCCTTGATCTCCTTGGCCGTCAGCTCCACGTCCAGCCGGCGTTTGGCAATATCGAACACGATCATGTCGCCGTTCTTGAGCGCGGCGATTGGCCCCTTCTTGGCTGCCTCTGGAGCCACATGCCCGGCCATCAAGCCATGTGTCGCTCCGGAGAACCGTCCGTCGGTCAGGAGCGTGACCGAATCCCCTAACCCTTCGCCCACGATCGCCGCGGTCACGCCCAGCATCTCGCGCATGCCCGGCCCGCCCGCCGGCCCTTCATAGCGGATCACGACCACATCGCCGGCTTTGATGCGCCCGGCTTTGACGGCGGCGAAAGCGTCTTCTTCCCGGTCATAGACCTTGGCCGGACCCCGGAACGTCATCATCGAGTGGCCGGCGACTTTCACTACGCAGCCTTCCGGCGCCAAGTTCCCTTTGAGAATGACCTGACCGCCGGTCGCCTTGAGCGGATTGGACAGGGGCCGAAGGACTTGCTGGCCTGGTGTTTCAACCGCGCTCTTGGCTTCTTCGCCGATGGTCCTGCCGGTCACGGTCGGCTGGTTGGGGTGTAGGATGCCCGCATCCAACAGCCGCTTGGCGACGAGCGTGGTGCCGCCGGCCGCATAGAGGTCCGAGGCCGTGAAGCGACCGCCCGGCTTCAGGTCCGCGAGCAGCGGCACCTTCCGGTTGATCTTGTCGAAGTCGTCGATCGTGAGCTTCACGCCCGCTTCCCGCGCGACAGCCAACAAGTGCAGCACGGCGTTGGTCGAGCCGCCGGTCGTGGCGACCGATGCGATGGCGTTCTCGATGGACTTGCGCGTGATGATCTTGCGCGGGCGCAGGTCCTGTTTCAGCAAGTCCATGACCATCTGGCCGCAGCGGAAGGCGACGTCGTCTTTGTGGCTGTCCATGGCCGGGACCCCGTTCATGCCCATGGGGGAGATGCCCAGAAACTCGAAGGCGATGGCCATGGTGTTGGCGGTGAACTGGCCGCCGCAGGCGCCGGGGCCGGGACAGGCATGGTCTTCCAAGTCTTTCAATTCGGCATTGCTCATCTTGCCGGAGGCATGGCGCCCGACCGCTTCGAACACGTCCTGGATCGTCACGTTGTGACCCTGAAACTGGCCGGGCATGATGGAGCCGCCGTAGAGCATGAGCGAGGGGACGTTCAAGCGGGCCAGGGCCATCACCGTGCCGGGAATCGTCTTGTCGCAGCCGGAGAGGGCCACGACCGCGTCGAACAAGTGGCCGCGCGCGACCAGCTCGATGGAATCGGCGATGACCTCACGGCTGATCAGCGAGGCCTTCATCCCTTCCGTGCCCATGGAAATCCCGTCGGAGACGGCGATGGTGTTGTACTCGATCGGCGTGCCGCCCGCCTCGCGGATGCCGGCTTTCACCCGCTCCGACAGTCTGCGCAGGTGGTAGTTGCAAGGCATGACCTCGATCCAGGTGTTGGCGACGCCCACCAGCGGTTTCGTGAGGTCTTCGTCGGTGAAGCCGACGGCCTTGAGCATGGCGCGGGCGGGGGCCCGGCCGGGACCGTCCAAAAGGTCATGGCTCTTGTGTCTGATGTCCGTCATTCTTGCTCCTCTTGCCTATGGCGTATGAATGGCCCGCGGAAGAACTGTCGCACAGGAGAGGGGGAAGGGTCAATATCCGGATCGTGGCTCAGGGCAGAGGGTGGCGATCAGTCAGGGTCCGCCTTGCCTGCGTCGTCGTACCACTTCTCTTTGCGGATCGGGCAGAGGCCCTTTTGGGTGACGAGCGAGGAGACCTCGCCGATCATCCCGCTGTTGCCGCAGAGGTAGACGGACAGGTTCGTGACCGACGAGACCCGTTCCGCGACCAGTTTGGTGACGCGACCGGTCGTCCCAATCCAGCCTGGCTCCGGTCGGGAGAGGGTCGTGATGAAGTGGAAATTGGGCCGTTGTGTGGCCAGGGCCTCGAATTCTTTCTGGTGATAGAGGTCCTTCTGGCTGCGGAGTCCCCAGTAGAGGGTCGCCGAGCGCGAAAAGCCGCTTTCCAGCAGGTGGTCGAGCATGGAGCGGAAGGGGGCGATGCCGGTGCCGGTGGCGACGAACAACAAGTCGCGCTGGCCGTCCTCTTTCAAGTAGAACGAGCCGGCCGGTCCCTTGAACTGCGTCTCGTCCCCTTCTTTCAGGCCGAACAGGTAGGTCGAACCGGGGCCGCCTGGAATCAGGTTGAGCAACAGGGTGATGCGGCCCTTCTGGCTGGGCGGGGAGGCGATGGAATAGGCGCGGGTGGCGGGGCGGGGAAACGTGGGGTGGGGCACGTCGAACGAGACGAATTGGCCCGCCTTGAAGTGGATCTCCGCCGGATCGGTCAGCCGGAGGCCGATCTCCCGTACGTCGTGCGTGAGGTTTCTGATCTGATCAACGCGAGCGTGGTAGAGCTGCAGAGACATCGGTTTATGCGCACGAGGCCGGCGCGGAGCCATGTCGATCGCTCCGCGCCGGCCTCACGGCCTAGTCCTTCTTGGCTTTGCCCTTGCCTTTGGATTCTTTCTTCTCCGCGCCCTTCATCTCCGTGTCGATCACCGCGCCGCTGTCCGCGTCGATGTGGACTTCCGTCACCGTGTCGTCGGCGCCGGCGATCTCCACTTCCCAGACGGTCTTGTCGTGCTTGCGCTCCAGCTCGGCTTCGATGACCTTGCCGGCCACTTTTTCCTGGGCCGTCTTGATCGCCTGCTCGACCGTGACCTTGGCGGTCTTGGACATCTCCACCGCTTCCTTGGTTTCGTCCTTTTCTTTCTTGTCCTTGCTGCCGCTCCAGGCCGGTCCGCCGAACACCAACAATGATCCGACCAACAGGGCCAAGCCGGTCGTCAATTTTCCCGTTGCTGTCATGATCCTGCCTCCTTCGTCATCGGGCGGGAGCAGGCTTCTGCTCCTCGTCCAGTGTTTAGTGTTTGGGCTCCGTTTTTTCCGCGTCCTTCTTCTCTCCCTGCGCGGCTCCATGCCCTTTCATCATGCCGCCGTCCTTGTGCCCTTCTTTGGGTCCGTCCTTGTATTTCTTCATCATCGCCTCATGGACCGCCTTGACCCGCTGGCTCTGTTCCGGTGTCAGCAGGGCCATCGCATCTCGCCGGGCTTTGATCGCCGCGATGCGGAGGGCCACTTCCTGCAACTCAGCCTGCTTCATCTTGTCCTCGATGACGGACAGCTCCGTCTTGTCGTCTTCGGTCAAGGCTTGCAGTTCCCGTTCTGCGACCATGATGTCGGCTTCGGCCTTGATGCGGGTCTTATCCAAGTCGAGCTGAATGGCTTTCAGCTTGGCGACTTGCTCGTCCGTCAGCCCCATCTCTTTCTGGGACTGCAAGAGGCCACGGAGCAGGTGTCCCGTGCTGGCATGGTGTCCGCCCATACCGTAGCCGTGCCCGTGCTCTCCACAGCAGCCATGTTTTCCGCCGCTCTCCTTGCCGTGGCCGTAGCCGCCGTCCGCCCAGGCCGGCTGCAGGCCGAGCCCCAGCAGAGCTGCGATAAGCACCGTCTTGCCCAGTATTCTGATCAGCATCGTCTCCTCCTTCGGTTGCAATCGGTCATGGATTGTTCGCTGCTTCCTTGGTCGCGCAAGTGTTGATGCCCAGCAGTTTCCAAGCCGGACAGAATCCGGTGATCCCGCTTACCAGGGCGATGGCGCCCACCAGGTAGATGGCAATCACGGCGCCTGCGGAGATATCGGCCAGATAGCCGATGGTCACCAGGGTCCCCCCCACTATAACCCGGATTGTCCGCTCGGTGAGGCCCAGATTGCATGTCATCATGACACCTCCTTGTGTTGGGTTCCAACGAGGTCAGCGGCCCAAGAGTCCGCCGTCCGCCTTGAGGGCGTTGATCATGAACTGCACGGCCAAGGCCGCCAGCAACAGGCCCATGAAGCGGGTGATGATCTTTTCCGCGATGGGGCTGAGCCATCTGGCCCCGTGGCTGGCCAGGGCGAAGGTGATATAGCTTGCCAGCCCGACGGCGACGAGGCAAGCCAACAACACCATCCGCTGGCCCAAGCCGTGGGTTTGGGCGTCCAACAGGATGATCGTCGAAATGGCCCCCGGGCCGGCCAGCATCGGCATGGCCAGCGGCGTGATGGCCACGTCGGCTTTGTCGGCGCCGGCGGCGGTCTCCTCGGCGGTTTCCTGCACGGCGGACCGCTGGGCGCGCAACATGTCTAGCGCGATCAGCAGCAGGATCAGAGCGCCGGCGATCTGCAAGGCCGGCAGGGTGATGCCCATGACTTTGAACAGGGTCTGCCCGATCAGCGCGAAGGTGCCCAGAAATCCCACCGCGGCCAGGCAGGCCACTTGCGCGATGTGCAGCCGCTGGGACACCGAATCCCGTGCGGTCATGGCCAGGAACGCCGGTACCGCGGCGATCGGGTCGACGATCACGAACAGCGACCCGAAGGCGAAGAGGGCATATTCCATGAGCTTCAGCACGGCTTGAATTCCATCCTCTCGGCCTTCCGTCTCACCCCCGGTTTGTCTGACGCAGGAGATCGGCGCGCGGGTCCTGGTGGGGACTGCGTCCAAGTTGCTCGTAGAGTTTGAGGTCCTCCTCAGCAATCGAACCGGGCATCACGATCTGGAGCGTGAAAAACAAGTCTCCATGCCCTCCCGATGCGGCCGGAAGCCCCTTGCCCTTGAGGCGGAGCTTGCCCTCCGCCTTGCTGCCGGCCGGGACTTTGACGCGCACCGGGTCCGTGAGCGTCGGAGCCAGGACCTCAGCGCCCAGGGCCGCCTCCCAGGGCCAGACGGGAAGGATCACATGCACGTCGCTGCCCTGGCGGCGAAAGACCCGGTCCGACTCGACGATCACGCGCAGATAGAGGTCGCCGGGCTTGCCTCCGTTCATGCCCTGCTGTCCCTTGCCCGCGACCCGGACACGGGTGCCGTCCTGGACGCCGGCGGGGATGCGCACCTCGATGGTTTTGGTCTCGGTGCGGCTCCCGGTTCCTCCGCAGGTCTGGCAGGGGCGGCCTTTTTGCCGGCCCGTGCCGCTGCATGTGGCGCAGGGGATCGGCTCCGTGAGATTCAGGCGTCTGGTCATGCCCGTCAGCACTTCGCGCAAGGTCAGGTGAACATCCGTTTCCAAGTCCTCGCCCTGGACCGCGAATCCGCGGAAACCCGACCCGCCGCGAGGCTGCGACCGGCGGCCGAAGAGGGACTCGAAAATGTCGCCGAAGTCCTGCCCGCCCTCCGTCGAGCCGGGCCGGCCGCCCATTCCTGCGCCGGCGCCGGCCTGTTGCCTGGCCTTCTCGTAGGCCTCCGCTTCCTGCCAGCGATGTCCGTACCGGTCGTATTTTTTTCTGGTCTCCGGGTCTCCCAGGACCTCGTGGGCCCCGTTCAGCTCCTTGAACTTTTTCTCCATCTCGGCCTTCCGCGCGCCCCCGTGCAGGTCCGGATGATACTGGCGGGCCAGCTTGCGGTAGGCTTTCTTGATGTCGTCCTGAGTCGCGGTTCGAGCGACGCCCAGGATCTCATAATAATCACGTTCAGTAGTCGCCATGAAGGACCTTTCTCATGCCGTCGCACCTGCCTTGCAGCTTAAGTCCTTGTGCGGGGCTTTTCAAGGGTGGGCGGCGAAATGCGCGCAGGGGGCCGGAGCGAACAGGATGCTACCGGGTCGAACCGGCCTTGGCCCGTGCCATCATCTTGCAATAGGAGCAGATCTCGGCGGTGGTGGGCTGGCTGCAGGTCGCGCAGGGGTGGAGGGTCGCCCGATCTTTCTCGGCCATCGACGCGGGGGCCGGCTGGGCCTGTCCTGAGCCCTGTTGAAGGGCTCTGGCCTGTTTTTCGAGGAAACCGCAGTAGAAGGCCTGCTTGGTGCCCGGCGATTCCGTTTCCAGGCGATTCAGCACTTCCTTGTACAGGAGCATCTTGGAGCCCTTGGCCATGGGACATTCATCCACGATGTAGTCGATCCGGTTCAGGACCGAGTAAGCCGCGACCTCCCGTTCGGAGAGCCGGTACAGCGGCTTGACCTTTTTGGCGAACCCCTCGACCGAGGCGGGGAGGCTGGGCCCTTGCTTGTCCAGATATTCCTCCTGCCAGTGCAGGACGTTGCCCAGCAGGCGGGAGGCCTCGTCGTCCAGGTTGTGGCCGGTCGCCATGACGTCATAGTCCTGCTCCACCGCGGCCCGATTGAACTGGTAGCGTTTGATCGTGCCGCAGGTCGAGCAGGTGGGACGGTGGATCAGGTCGGCCAGTTCGCGGATGCCGGCCCCTTCCTCCTCCTCGACCTTGTGGATCAGCAGTTTCGCCTCGTGCGTGCGGGCGACGCCGTCGGCGAACTGTTGCACCTTCTCGCGCGACGTGGTCGAGTAGCCGGGAATGCCCAGGTCCACGTAGAGGGCATCGGCCTTGTAGCCCAGCTTGAGCAGGATGTCCCAGAGGGCGAGACTATCCTTGCCTCCGGACACGGCCACCAGGATGCGATCGTCGCGGCCGAACATCCGCTCCCCTTTGATCGCGCGGATGACTTGCTCCAGGACGAACTCGTTGAAGCAGGCTTTGCAGAAGGCGGCATTGTGGCGGGGCAGCCCGATCACCGCTTTGACTTTGCATTTTTTGCAGTTCATGATCTGTATCAAAGTCTGAAAGTCAGCAAGTCCGAAAGTCGGCTTGAGGAGAAGACTTTATGACTTTTCGACTTTCTAACTGCCTCCTGAAATCACCGGGCGAATCTCCACCTGATCCTCGTCTTTCAGTAATTCGTCTTCCGTGACCAGATCGTCCCCGCGGATCACCAGATGGGCTTCCACGACCAGATTCAGGTCGCGCAGCAAGTCCTTGACGCGCTTGGGGCCTTTGATCTCCACCTGGCGCTCTGGATGGCTGAGTTTCACGATCATGGTGAATGGTAAATAGCGAATGGTGAATAGTGAAAGGCGCAATCCGGATCAATGGCCATTCTATACCATTCACGTATCACCTTTCACGGTTCACCACCCTAGATCTCTGCCTCCCGCAGGAACTTGGCTGCTTCCTCCGGCGTGACCGGGTTGATGTAGAAGCCGGTGCCCCATTCGAAACCGGCCACCTGGGTCAGCTTGGGAATCAGCTCGATGTGCCAGTGATAGAACTCGCCGGTTTTCTCGTGCAGCGGAGAGGTGTGCAGCACGAAATTGTACGCCGGGTGCGAGAGGACCTTGTCCATGCGCCGCAAGGCTTCCGACAGGATGCGCGCGAGCAGCTCGAATTGGGTCTTCTGGCTTTCTTCGAAATAGGCGGCGTGCCGTTTGGGCAGGATCCACATTTCGAAGGGAAACCGGGGCGCGAAGGGCGTGATGCAGATGAATTCCTGGTTGTCCGCCACGATCCGCTCCGCGTCGGAGAGTTCCTGCCGGATGATGTCGCAGTAGATACACCGTTCTTTCTGCTGGTAGTGGGTGCGGCAGCCGTCGATCTCCGCCAACACGCTGGTGGGGGTGACCGGCAGCGCGATCAGTTGCGAATGGGTATGTTCCAGCGTGGCCCCGGCCGCCGGTCCGTGGTTTTTGAACACCAGGATGTACCGGAACCGCTGATCCCGCTTGAGGTCCACGATCCGGTCGCGATAGGCCCAGAGCACGTCCTCGATCCGCTTGGGCGCCAAGTCCGCCAGCATGTCCTTGTGGTCCGGGGTCTCGATGATGACTTCGTGGGCGCCGATGCCGTTCATGCGGTCGTACATGCCGACGCCTTCCCGGCCCATCTCGCCTTCCACCTGCAGGGCGGGAAATTTGTTCGGCACAACCCGCACGGTCCAGCCCGGCATGTTGGGCTCGCCGCCCTGGGGCCGGTAGGCGAGGATTTCCTTGGGCGTGAGTCGCTCCTGGCCTGGACAGAAGGGACAGAGGCCCGTCGAGACCGGCCGCACCGGCTCGTGGTGGACGAAGTCGCGGGGCCGCCCGGCCCGGTCGGTCGAGATGATTACCCAGCGCCCGACGATGGAATCACGGCGTAGGTCAGGCATGGTTCCTCACAAGAGTATATGGCCGATAGCGGATGGCCGAAGCCGGACGCTCATTGTACCTCTGTCTTTGGCGAAGCGCTAGAAGCGAATTGCCATGGCGGGTCAGACCTTCCACATGCGGGCCTCATAGTCCGCGTCCGGAACGGTCAGGGTCAGGGGGTGGTGCCGGGGATACCGGTCTATTTCGAGCCCTCCTTGCGTGACGACCAGGCTCATTCGAAACTGGTCGCCTGCCTGGAGTTCCAGGGCTTTCAGCGGGACGGCCAACTCAATGATGGTGCGCCGGCAGGCCGTGCCGCAGGGGCCTTGATCCGAGAATCCCATCCCCGGTCCGCCGGACTGGCCTGACGACCAGAGCGTGCAGGCCGTGGCGGCAGGCAGGCCCAGGGGAAAGACCAGCTTGTAGGCGGTGAGTCTGGTCAGGACATGCGCCTCGATGGCCGCGTCGTGTAGCTTGTCCATGGCCTCGTCGTTCTGATCCAACCGGAGGAAGAGCCGGTCCAGGCTGAAGCCGAATCCAAGGTAGGCAAACAGCCGGCTGGACTTCCACATGGCGCCCAGCGGCGGCGCCGGGTCGATGGAGCCGGCCCCGCGCCATTCAAAAAAATTCGTGACCAGCCCGTCGATCGTCGGCTCCAGGAGGCACACCGGATCATGCGAGGGATGGGGTTCGGGCAGTCCGAAGAGGGGGTGGTTTAAATAGTCCGGCGCGGGGAGCCCGGCACGGAGAAACACGTTGCGCAGATGGGTCCGAAACAGCCGGTCGAACTCGGCCTTATAGTCGGTTTCGAAGTCGTCGCCGTACCACCAGAACCAATCGCTGCCTTCCGCGGCATAGAGCTCACTCCAGGCGCCGCGCGCGGCGTCCGGCGCGAGGGAGTCGGCGACCTCAACCAGTCGCTGGCGGGTCTCCTTGATCAGGTCCCAGCCCCGGTTGTCCTCCTGGTGCCCCAGCCAGATGCCGAAGTCGGCGTTGATCCAGGAGCCGGAGTGCAGATGCTCGAGCCGCCTGGTCGGGCGCTGTCTGGCGAGGGCGTTGCTGATCGTGTCGGTCGTCACGAGTGCCTGGCCGATGGTCCCCTTGTCCAGCGCCCGGTAGAGACCGGACAGGAACTGTTCCCCGCCGTCGTAATAATGTTCCCAGGGATTTTCACCGTCCAGGATGATCGGCAGCAGCAGGTGATTGCCGGGAGCCTGTTCGGCGATGCTGCTGATCCGGCGCACCACGTCTTCCACGGCTGCCTCCGGCGCGGCCTTGGAGTAGATGAAGCCGAAGGCATCCGAAATCTCCCGGTCCCGGAAGACGAGCGCCAGTTCGTTTCCCGGCTCTCCCGCCAGGTAAGACTGGTACAAGTCCCGGCCCCGATCCCAGTCGCCCAGCGAGCGGGCCAGGATGCCTTCGTCCGTCGCGGTCCATTGCAAGCCGGCCCGTCGCAGGATCGGAATCAGTTCCGGGCAGACCGAACCTTCGGACGGCCAGAGGCCGGCCGGAGCCGATCCGAACAGGTCCCGATGCAGCGCCACGGCTTGCTGGACCTGGGCTTCGGCGTCGGCTGGGGCCTGGAGCCGCTGCGGCAGGGCCGTGTCGGGCCTCCCGCGCCTGGCCTGGTCCGTGTCGATCAGCAACGGTAGGATGGGATGGTAGAAGGGGCTCGTGGTGAGCTCGATCTGACCGGACAAGGCCAGCTTCCTATACAGAGGGATGATCTCGGCGACGGTCTGCAACTGGAGGCCCAGCACCTCCTGCTTCTCCTCTTCGGTGAAGCCACGGTCCTTTTTGCGCAAGGCCGCCAGGCGTGGGTGGCGCCGCACCGTGCCGTATCCGAACCAGGCCAGATTGTGCCAGACTTGCAGGTCGCGCAGCTCTTGGATCGAGAACTGCCGGGCCAGGCCGGTGAGGTCCTGTCCCTGGATGTGGGTGCCGCGCTTGACCAGCAATTCGTGGTAGCGGGGAAAGGGCCGGACCATGGTGGCCCAGTTGGCGGCGAAGAAGTGGCGCACGAGAAAGGCCCGTTCCGCCGGGGTGAGGTCCGCCGCCGGCTTCTGAGCATAGTCCAGAAACAGGTCCCGGACGGTGCCCGACGTCAGCTCCTGCAATTGGGCCAGGAGCGAAGGGGTGAAGTTGAACGTGGCCCTGAGGTTCGGGAACTGCTCGATCAGGTAGGCCATGTCGAAATAGGCTTTGATCGCGTGGAGCCGGACCCAGGGCATGGAGGCGGAGCCCGCCACCGGGTCCGTGTAATACGGTTGGTGCATGTGCCAGAGAAAGCAGAGCTGGATGGTTTTCATGGTGATGAGCCGCAAAGTATGTCACAGGGGGGAGGGGGTTGCAACTAAGGGACCATGATGACGGGATAGGCATGGATCGGCTATAAGAAGCGTGACCCGGCGCAAGGAGTGTGCATGGCAGATCAGGAGGCTGTTTCCCCGGAAGCCGCGAACCACGCCGGTTGGATCTCCCGGTATTGGGTTCCTGTGGCGGCCTATGCGGGGCTCATTTTCTATCTCTCCGCCCAGTCCAGCCCGCCCGGGCCGGCCATGTGGTGGCTGGAATTCTTGGGGGACAAGGCGGTCCATGCCGCCGAGTTCGGCCTCTTGGGTCTGTTCTGTTATCGCGCCTTCCGCTTCGGTTCAGGCCCGCGTGCGGCCCGGTTCGCGCTGTTCCTGGCGATCCTCGCCTCCACCGGTTATGGGATCACGGACGAAATCCACCAGGCCTTCGTGCCGCTCCGCGAGCCCAGCCCCTGGGACGTCCTGGCCGACGGGGCCGGCGCATCGGTCGTCTCGTCGCTGTGGCGCCGATTCGTCGAGCCGTAGCCGCGTTGTTCCGCCCGACGGTCCTCCGTGACAAGCTTTCCCCGCCTCGGTATAATGCGCCGCCATGACCGCCGCTGATCCTTCCGTACCCAAGCCGCCGCAGGCTCCGCCGGACGAAGCCGTAGTTGCCGAAACCGTTCGCACCCGATTGCCCTTTCACGCCCAGTTCAAGGCGCTGGCACCGCTGGCCGGCGACGCCTCGAACCGGCGGTATTTCCGCATCCAGCTCGGCGCCGGGACCTTTCCCTCTCTGGTCCTGATGCAACTGGCCGAGCCGGAGGCGTTCAAGCAATCGGAGGAGGCCGTGAGCGGCGGCGCTGCGCCCCCGACCGAACTGCCGTTTGTGAACGTGCACCGGCATTTGATCCAGGCCCAGGTGCCTGTGCCCCAGCTCTACCATTACGATCAGGAAGCCGGGCTTCTGTACCTGGAGGACTTGGGCGATGTCACCCTGGCGCAGGCCTGCGAGAACGGAGCCGGCGACCAGACGCCGGGGTTCTACCGTTATGCGGTGGACGTGCTGGTAAACCTGCATCTCAAGGCGACCTTTCCCCCGGAGCCTGCCTGTGTGGCGTTCGGGCGCGCCTTCGATGTGCCCTTGCTCATGTGGGAGTTCGACCATTTCATCGAATATGGGATTGAAAAACGGAACGGGCGGCTCATTCCCGAAGCCGATCGCCAGGCGATCCGCAACGACATGCAGAAGGTGGCCGGGCTATTGGCCGGCTTGCCGCAGGTCTTCACGCATCGGGATTACCACAGCCGGAACTTGATGGTGCGGGAGGGGCGTCTCCGGGTGATCGATTTCCAGGATGCGCTCATGGGGCCGGCCACCTACGACTTGGCGTCGCTGTTACGCGACTCCTACGTGGCTTTGGACGAGGAGCTGATCGCGGAACTGGTGATCCGGTATTTGGAAGGACGGGCCAAGGCCGGCGCCCCGCTGGACCGGCTGACGTTCATGCGCCTGTTCGACCTGACCAGCATCCAGCGTAACCTCAAAGCCGCCGGTCGTTTTGTCTACATCGATCAAGTGAAAGGCAATCCGAAATTCCTCGCCGACATTCCCCGCACGCTCGGCTACGTGCGCCGCAACTTGGCCAAGTATCCGGAAACGGCGTCGCTCCGCAAGAGACTAGCCGCCTATGTCCCCGAATTACAGTGACCTGTGAAATGTGAATCGCGAACAGTGAAAGGTAGCGGCCACACAACCGACATCATGATCCGGGCTTCAAGCATTTACCATTCACGATTCACAATGCGCGCGATGATCCTCGCGGCCGGGCTCGGGACGCGTCTGCGGCCGCTGACCGATACCCGGCCCAAGCCGCTCCTGCCGGTCGCCGGCACCCCTTTAATCGTTTGGAACTTGCTGCTGCTGCGCCGGTACGGCGTGACCGAGGTGCTCATCAATCTGCACCATTTGGGGCATCTCATCGAGCAGGCGTTGGGAAGCGGGGCGGCATACGGGCTCAGCCTGACTTATTCGCGTGAGCCGGTCATCCTCGGCACCGGCGGCGGCATCAAGCAGGCGGAGCCCTTCTTCGAAGGCCAATCCTTCCTGGTGCTGAACGGGGATACGTTGTTGGAACTGGACCTGGGCGCGCTGATGGCGACACATCGCGAACGGGGCGCTCTGGCGACCATGGTGCTGCGCGAAGACCCGGAGGCGGAGCGGTGGGGGCCAGTGGAAGTGGATCAGGCCCAGCAGGTTCTGTCGATCAACGGGCGGGGCCGAAAGGGACATGGTCTGACACAGAGGCTGATGTTTGCGGGTGTGCATGTCATGCATCCCCGCCTGTTGCGCGAGGTGCCGGTGGGCCGCGACTCATCCATCATCGAGGCCTATGTCCGGGCGATCGCTGGGGGCGAGCGCATCCTGGGCTACCGCATGACCGGCTATTGGTCGGATGTCGGCACGCCGGAACGGTATGCGCAGGCCCAGCGGGACGTGGAAACAGGCGCCATCTCCTTGGCGGCTCGGTATGGACCTGGGGCCGGCTGAGGGGGATGGGACGTGGCGCTCAGCCTAGCGCCTGGCGACGGCCATCAGGCGGGTCTTGCGGAGCGACATGAAGGTGCGCTGGTCTTCCGTCGGCGCGTGAGCCGGTTGGGGCACGCCCGGCTTGCCGCTGTAGGCGCTCAAAAAGCGGTCCGTGACCTCGAGGGCGTCGGCCTGTTGTCCCGTCCGCTCCAACAGATCCGCCAGGCGGAGGTAGGTGGGGACGAGTAGCGGTACGTCCCGTTCTTTTTTGGCCTGGTCCAGGACCTGGCGGTAGGCGTCGATCGCCGCTTGAGGTTGACGGCCTTCGGCCTGCAGCGCGAACAGCATGCCGACCGATACCTGATCGGCGGCGATGCCGGCGCCTTTGGCCTGGGCTTCCGCGAGGAGTTTCTGTATCTGCTCCGGTGAGAGCCGGACTCTGCCCCCGCCCGCTTTCAGTTGAGCCAGCACCCGTTCCGCCTCCGGCCAGCTTCCGGAGAGTCCCACCAACAAACATCGGCATCCGGCCGCGTTCGTGCACGTTTGAGCGGAGGGCCGAAATTTCTTCGTCGCGACGATGCTCGGGAGGAACGCCATGCCGTTGGCCGTCCGGCAGGCCACACAGGCGTGGGTGTCCATCGGGGTGACGTGTAAGAACCACCGGATGCCGGAGCGATCCATCGCGCTGGCGACTTTGATGCGACCCGCGCGGACCTGGATATCGTGCAGTTGCCAGAGCAGCAGGAGCCCTAGGATGGCCAGCAGGTAAGGAAAGACATCCGGCAGCGTGACGTGCGGCATGCGGAGCGCCCCTTGTACAGTGGTCCGAATCTGTTCCTTCCTGTACCACAGGGTCCGGCGCAAACAAAGCAAAACGCGGATTTTGGCGGCGCGCGGAGCTAGGCGCCGACGGTCCGTAGACGGGTTTTCCGGTCGGCGACGACGCCACGCTGGGCCGGTGTGGGGGAAAAGTGCCCCGCCAGTTTTCCTGGGGCATAGGCTTGCTCGAACCGGTCGATGCACTCCAATGCATCCTTGTAGCGGCCATGTTGCTCGAGCAGGTCCGTCAGGCGCAGGTACGCGGGGATCACGAAGGCGAGATCCCGGTCCGTCTTGGCGTTGGCGATCACATACTGATATTTGAAAATGGCCACGTCGGGGTGGGGCTTTTCTTCGTGTACGGCTTCCAGCATGTGGACCGACACCCGGTCCATGGCCGCGCTGAGGCTCTGTTCCCAGGGGCCCTTGGCGATGGCGATCAACTGAGGCGTCGTGAGCAGGATGGGTTTGGGATTGGACTTGCCTTGGTCCTGGAGCCGCTTCAGCAACGCTCTCGCCTCCGGCCACGAACCGTAGAGTCCCACCAGCAGGCACCGGCAGCCCGACGGATTCGTGCAGCGGTCGCGCGGGGAGGTGAATTCCTTCTTCCTGGCTGCCGTGATCGGCAGGAAAGCCAAGCCGTAGGTGGCCAGGCAGGCGGGGCAAGTCCGGCCGTCGCAGGGGGTGATATGGATGAACAGACGGATTCCGGAACGGTCCCAGAGGTCCACGGCCAGGATGCGGCCGGCATTGACTTGGATTTCGTGAAACTCCCACAGAAGTAGGAGGGTCAGGACGGCGAAGAGGTAGGGCACAATATCGGGGACGATGATGTTGGGCGCATGCATAGTCGGTCCCCCGTGGTGGTTGGGCTCCGTCGATGAACTGATGGTCAGCTCATGATTCGTTCCAAGGCTTTGACCATCTGTGGATCATAGAGGCCGGTCTCGACGCCCCGGCCGATTTCATCCAACGCGGCGTGGCGCTCCCAGGAGTCCCGATAGGGACGCTTGCTGGTGAGCGCGTCGTAGGCATCGGCGACGGCCACGATGCGGGACCCGATGGGGATATCCTCGCCCTTCAAGCCGTTGGGATAGCCCGAGCCGTTGAAGTTCTCGTGGCTGTGAAGGACGATCTGCAAGATGGCGTCGTTCTCATACCCCATCTTGCGCATGATGCGCACCCCTTCGGAGGTGTGCATCCGGACCATGTCGAACTCGCCTTTGCTGAGGCTGCCGCCGCGGTTCAGGATGTAGTGGGGAATGATCTCCTTGCCGATGTCGGCCATGAATCCGGCGTGCATGATGTCCAGCTTGTCCTTGTCGGGGAGGCCGAACGCGTTGGCGATGGCGTAGGCGATGAGGGCCACCACCTTGGAATGGCCGAGGCTCCCATCCAGCGCTTCCACAGGCAGGATGACGTCGGATGGAATCGTGATCAGGCTCGTCGCCTGCGCAAAGTCCTGGTAAAAACTCTGCGGAATCTTCTCGCGGTTGAGGAGGATGTCCTTGATGCCGACCACTTCGAAGGCTTCGACGCGTTGCCGTTTGCCCCGCACGCTGATCTTTTCCAACTCGCGCATTTTCATGCCGGCTTCGGCATAGGCGACCTTGAAATCTTTGTTGCCTTTGTCCAGGTCAAGCGCCCGCTCGAAGTAGAAAAGCGCTTCCGCCGGCTCGTTCAGCTCCAAGTGAATCTGGCCGATGCGGGAGTAGAGCATGGCGTCTTGGGGATTGCCGGCGGTCTGCTCGTGGAGGGCCTCCAACTCCTGTTCCCTCTCTGGGTTGATCCCGTCCTTGCTCGGCAGGTCCCGCTTTTTCCGCGCCTCAATGAGATGGCTGACCCCATTGTAGGTGTCGCGATCGATCAGGACATGCTCCGGTGCGCAGGCCTGTTCCAGCCGCGAAGCCACATTGACGACGTCGCCGATGGCGGTGAAGGTCTGCCGCTTGGAGCCGATCAACCCCGTGATCATGGGACCGGTCCCGATGCCGACGCGCATCTTCCACGGGTAGCTCAGCTTGGCCATCTTCTCCTGGGCCTTGACGGCGGCCAGCACGGCCAGCAGGCGATGGGTTTCGCATTCCAACGGGGCGCCGAACTCGCACATGATGCCGTCGCCCATGTACTTGTCGATGTGCCCGTGGTAGGCCATCAGGAGCGGCTCCATGTCCCCGATGAAACGGTTGAGCTCGCGGATGACGACTTCCGGCGGCTTCTCTTCCGAATAGGAGGAAAACCCGACGAGGTCGGTGAACATGATGCTGACCGTGCGTTTTTCGTTCCGCAGCCGGCCTTCGATGAGCAGGTTGACGACGGAGGAATCCATCGTCGCATAGAGGGTTTCTTCCACCTTCGCCTTCAGGGATTCGATAGAGCGTTTGGATTGCTCCAATTCTTCGGTGCGCTCCGTCAAGGTGATATTGGTTCTGGAGAGTTCGTCCTGCTGCACCTGCAGGTTGCGGTTCAGCGTGGAGAGGCTTTCCGAGTATTCCTGCAGGGCGGTGTTGGCTTGGCGGAGTTCTTCCTGCTGGCGCTGCAGATTCACGTTCAATTCTTTGCCGGCGGCCACTTCAAGCGTGAGTTTCTCGTGCAGTTGGCCCACCACCGCGCCGGATAGGATGAGGAATCCCCCCCAGGTGGCGATGGTCAGGTAGAGGTCGAGGTCGCTCCGCTCCTGCTTGAACGACTCCGGAGCCAGGACGACATAGACGCCGACGACCAGGATGCACAGAAACGCTCCCAGGACCGCCTGCCGTCGTCCCAGGTAGTACCCGGCCATGATGATGGCCAGAAAGTAAAAGTTCAGAAAGGCTGTTTTGTAGGGGAGGAAGTAATTGATGGCGATCGTGATGGTGAGGGTCACCACTACGAACATGCGCTCGAAATTTTCAACGAGGAGAGTTTTGAATTTTTGCATGTTCAATTTGCAATGGTGCAATTCCTATGCCGATGAAGCTGGGGGAGAATACTCATTGCAGTTTGCTGATGTCAATAGAATCCGGGGCTGAGAATCGGTGGTATGTGTCGCAAGAGACACTTTATAGTCTCATATAGTCTCATGCAGGTGTCGCGTGAGACAGAGTGTACATCGTTTTCCCTTGGATCTGTTTACGTTGGGTGGACGCGATCCCGGGGCGGAGTTTTTAATGCCTCCCCTGAGTGGGGCTGAACTTGCGCAGCCGCAGGGCGTTGCTCACGACGCTGACGGAGGAGAGTCCCATGGCGGCGGCCGCCCAGATCGGACTCAGCAGGCCCAGGGCGGCGGCGGGAATCAGCAGGACATTGTAGATGAACGCGGCAAACAGGTTCTGTTTGATGTTCCGGGTCGTGGCGCGGGACAGGGCAATGGCCGTGACGACGCCCCGCAGGTCTCCCCGCACGAGGGTAACGTCGGCCGCCGCCATGGCCACGTCCGTACCGGTTCCGAGCGCGATTCCCACGTCGGCTTGCGCCAGGGCCGGTGCGTCGTTGATTCCGTCTCCGACCATCGCAACCACCTTGCCGGCTGATTGAAGCCGCTGGATCTCGCGGGCCTTTTGATCGGGCAGGACCTCCGCCAGCACCTGGTCGATCTTGGCTTGATAGGCAATGGATTTTGCGGTTCGTTGATTGTCCCCGGTCAGCATGATGACTTCCAGGCCCATCCGGCGCAAGGCCTCCACGGTCTCGGCGGCATGGTCTTTCAGCTGGTCGGCCACGGCGATGAGGCCGAGGACCTTGCCGGTCCCGTTCGTCTGCGCCGCGTCGGCCGAGCCGGATGGATGGCCCTGGCGGTGCGCGCCTCTGGCGGCCAGGTACATGGGGGTCAATCCGGCGGCGGCCAGCTGGTCGAAGGCTTTTTCCGCTTCCGCATCGACCGGAACCCCATCCGTTTCCATCAGACGCAGGTTGCCGAGAGACAGGGCCTGATAATGGTCCGGCCCGCCCACGGTGACGCGAATCCCGTGTCCGGGGATGGCGGTGAAGTCACGGGCCTCTTCCAGGGGCAGTCCCTTGGCTTGTGCATGCCGCACGATGGCCTGTCCGACCGGATGCTCCGAGTCACGCTCCGCCGAGGCTGCCAGGCTGATGACCTGTTCGGCGGTCCAGCCCTCGTTCAAGGAGACCACGGCCGTGACGGACGGTTCTCCTCGCGTCAGCGTCCCGGTCTTGTCCAGCACCACCGTGGTGAGTTGGTGCGCCCGCTCCAAGGCTTCGCCGCCGCGCAGCAGGATGCCGAATTCGGCGCCTTTGCCCAGGCCCACCATGATGGATGTCGGCGTGGCAAGCCCCAACGCACAGGGACAGGCGACGATCAGGACGGCGACAAAATTGACGAGCGCATGGGTGAGGGCCGGCGGCGGTCCGAACAGGAGCCACAACGCGAAGGTGAGCGCCGCCACGCCGATGACGGTCGGCACGAAGAAGGCGGCGATGCGGTCGGCCAGCTTGGCCAACGGAGGCTTGGCCGCCTGGGCCTCTTCCACGATCCTGATGATCTGGGCCAGCGCCGTGTCCCGGCCGACTTTGGTGGCTTCCACCCGCAGGCTGCCGCTCCGGTTGACCGTGGCGCCGACGACCGGATCGCCCGGCTGTTTGTCCACCGGCAGGCTTTCCCCGGTGAGCATGGATTCGTCGACGGCCGAGGCCCCTTGGCGCACGATCCCGTCCACCGGAATCTTCTCGCCGGGGCGTATGATGACCAGGTCGCCGACTTGCACGTCCTCGATCGCGATCTCCTCTTCGCGTCCATTCCGGATGATCCTGGCCCGCCTGGGCTGGAGGCCGGCGAGCTTGCGGATGGCTTCCGAAGCGCGGCCCTTGGCCCGCATTTCCAGCAGGCGTCCGAACAGGATCAGCACGATGATCGTGGCCGACGTATCGAAATAGACGGTGGGCGTAAGGCCGCCGGCTGTGAAGAATGCGGGGTTGAGAGTCGCGGCCAGGCTGTACAGGTATGCCGCCGAGGTTCCCACCGCGATCAAGGTATTCATATCGGTGGACCCGTGCTGCGCCGCCGCAAAGGCCCCCCGGTAGAACTGCCATCCGGCCCAGAACTGTACCGGCGTGGCCAACAAAAGTTGGAGCCAAAAGGAGGTGGAGAGGGAAAGAGGCAGGCCGAGATGTTCCGACATGCCCAACAGCATGACCGGGACGGCCAATGAGGCGGCGATGAGGCTGCGTCGCTTGAGCGTCCGGTAGGCCGCCTGTTTACGCTGTTCCACCGGGTCGGTCCGCTCGGCCCGGTCGGTTCGCTCGAATGAGCCCGCCTGCTTCGATCCCTCCATCGCTGTCGGCGTGACCGGCTTGTAGCCGAGGCTGCTGATGGTCTGGTGGATGTCGGCCGGGCTGACGACGGCCGGTAGGTAGTCCACCGTGGCCTGCTCCGTGGCCAGGTTGACCGAGGCTTTGGTGACGCCCCGCAGGGCGCCGAGCCCCTGCTCGATCTTGGCGACGCAGGAGGCGCAGGACATGCCCTCGATGGGAATCGTCAGGGTTTCGGCGGCCGACTTGGCGGCTGCTGGCTGCTGGCCGGAACCCGACTCCGGTTTGGGCCGTCGCGGCGTGAGTGTGACCAGCTGCACCGGCACCCCCGGGACCATGGGCTGGTGGCCCCGCGCGAGCACCGCCTCCGGATCGGCTTCGAACGTCCGCTTGCAGCCAGGCGCGCAGAAATAATAGGTCGTGCCCTTGTGGACGGCCTTCGCCGGCGCTGTCTGTTCATCCACGGTCATGCCGCAGACGGGATCGATGGCCATCATGAACTCCAGTAATCAGCTCTCAGCAATCAGCCATCGGCTCCGGATCTTCGCGCTGAAAGCTGACAGCTATCCTAGCAGATAAGTCAAGAAGGGAGGTAATCAACTCGAGGATGGCTTGGGTTCCGAGAGGCCCTTCTGTTTGATCAGGCGGGCCAGATAGGTGCGCTGCAGCTTCAACCGCTCCGCCGCCTTGGTTTGGCTGCCGTTGGTTTGCCGAAGGGCTCGGAGGATGATGAACCGGCTGTGCTGCTCCATGGATTCGTGGTAGGGGAGGCTGTCGTCGTCGTCCGTCCGGCCTTCTCCGTCCGATGCCGGCGGCCCGTCGGAAACGGAGAGGCCCAGGTATTGGGGCGGAATCACCTCCTGCGGGCTCAGCACCACGGCCCGCGCCACGGCATTCTCCAGTTCGCGGATGTTGCCCGGCCAGGCGTACTGCGTGATGGCGTCCAGGGCTTCGACCGAAAGCCGCAGGTGCGGCCGCTTGGCTTCGCGCGCGTGCCGCGCGAGGAAGAAGTCGGCCAGCAGCGGAATGTCCTCGGGCCGGTTCCGCAGCGGGGGCAGGGTGAGCGTTACGACGTTGAGGCGGAAGTAGAGGTCCTCCCGGAACGTGCCGGCCCGGACGGCTTGCTTGAGATCCTTGTTGGTGGCGGCAATCACCCGGATGTTGACGCGGACGAGGCGGGTGCCCCCGACCCGGTGGAACTCGTGGTCTTGCAGAAAGCGCAACAGCTTGGCTTGGAGCGAGAGCGGCATGTCGCCGATCTCGTCCAGAAAGACCGTGCCCCCATCGGCCATCTCCATTTTGCCCTTCTGCTGGCGGTCGGCGCCGGTGAAGGCGCCCCGCTCATGGCCGAACAGTTCGTTTTCCAGCAGGGTCTCGGTCAGGGCCACGCAGTTGATGACGACGAACGGCATGGCGCGGCGCGGGCTCCACTGGTGGATGGAGCGCGCGAAGAGTTCCTTGCCGGTGCCGCTCTCGCCGAGCAGCAGCACGCTGGCGTCCGAATTGGCGGCCCGCCGGGCCAGGTCCATGACCTCCGTGATCACCCGGCTGGTGCCGATGATGCCGGCATAGCGGCTGTCCACTTCGGTCCTGAGGCAGGCCACCTGCCGTTTGAGCGATTCCCGCTCCAGGACTTTCCGCAGCACAATGGACAAATGGTCCACTTCGATGGGCTTGGCGAGAAAGTCGTAGGCGCCTTCCTTCATGGCCTCGACGGCTTTCGTGATGGTGCCGTAGGCGGTCATGACGATGACCGGCACATCGGCGCCTTCGCGGACTTGCTGCCTGTTTTGGGACAGTCGCTTGAGCAGCTCGAGACCGGATAGCCGCGGCATTTCCAGATCCAGCAAGATCAGGTCCGGCTGCTCCCGCTCGATCCGTTCCAGCCCCTGCAACCCGTCCGACGCGGTGCAGGTCTCATAACCCAGCGAGTCCAGGCGATCGCGCAGAATCGTCACGATGTCCGGATCGTCGTCCACGATCAGGATCTTCGGTCTCATGCGTCACCCTCCCTGCTTGGTGGGTTGTACCTATTTGTGCGGATATGCGATGGGAGCGGGAGAGAGGCGGAAACGACGGGATGGGCAGCGGACCAACAGAGGGCTACCATGAGCAGCCTGCTGGAGCCTCCTTACGGACAGATGGTTGATGGCTACTCTTGCATCACGTTTATCACCAGCCCTGTCAAAGGTTTCGGGAAGAAATAGGTGGACTTGTGGGGCATCCGTTCGCCGGCTTGGGCGACCGCGCGCACTTCCGCGACCTTCGTCGGATTGAGCAGCAGCGAGGCGGTGGCCTTGTCCTGGGCGACAAGGTCGAGGGCTTCCTGATCGTCCTTGGTATAGATCAAGGCATGCTGATCGGCCTCGTTGGGGCAGAGCCGGTTTATGACCAGGGTTTGCAGGAGCGATACATCGAGCTTATCCCGTTCCGAGGCGCCGACTTTCGGCCGGTGGCTCGGCTTGACCGAGAGCAACAGGGGGGCCGCCTCGCCGCGGAGCGCCAGGCCGAAAACCGGTGCAGCCTGCCCGCGGCTTCGGAGCGTGCGCAGAAACTGTTGCCGGGGAACCTCCTCGATGTCGCAGGTCTCGCCAAGCAGTCGCTTGATGTCGGCAAGCGGCGGCACGGACGTGGTGAGCACCCGATGGGTCGGCAGCACGGTCAGCCCCGGATCTTCCAAACTGGAAAACAGCATGAGTACGCTGTCGAACGGATGCAGCCCGCCGGTGGCCGGTAGGCCCGCTTCTTGGCGCCGGCGCCGCCGGTAGGCCAGGGCGGTCTCATAACGATGGTGCCCGTCGGCGATGAAGAGCGGTTTGGGCTTGAGGGCGTCGGTCAGCGTCTTCAGAACCGACGGGTCGTTGATGGTCCAGAGCCGCTGCCGGCACCCGGTGTCGTCCTGAAAATCAAACCGCGGACGATGCACGTCGATGGACTTGTCGATCAAGGCCAGGACTCCGCCGTCCGGATCGGAAAACAGGGAGAAGATCGGGCTCACGTTGGCGCGGCAGGCCGAGAGCAGTTCCATCCGGTCGGCCTTGGCCGCGGAGCGCGTGTTCTCGTGCGGGTAGATGTGACCGGTGCCGAACTCCGCCAGTTCCACCGTGGACAGGAAACCCTTCAGCACCCGCCGCCCTTCCCCTGGGCTTGAGCCGGGCGCTTGGTAGTCGATCTGGTAAGGATAGATCGCCGGCGCCGCATCGCGCGTGAGCGCGCCCTTGGCCAGCCAGTCGCGCAACAGGTCCGCCGCGCGGGTGTACCGGTTCCGTCCCGGGCCGTCGCCCGGCTCGTCCAGGCCCAGCTCGATGCGGATTACGTTGTTGGGGTGGCGCTCGTGCAGGGCGGCCTGGCCCGCCGCGTCGATGATGTCGTACGGAGGGGCCACCACCTTGGCGATATCGCCCACGGATGCCGGATTGTACAGGACGCCACGGAACGGAATCAGATTCGCCACGCGTGCCTCACTTTTCGTTCAATGAAAACGTTGGACTTCAAAGCGCAAGAGTTCGACCGGATCGTCGGCGCCCAGGCCGGCCTTGACCCGCGCCGCCGCCACTTGTTCCGAAACGGAACGGATGCCCTCGATGGCGGGCAGGAGCACGCTCCGTTTCTCGCCCGCCCGCACGACGATGCCATACCGGGCTGGGTCCAACGCCTCGAGGCCGGACACCGGCTCGCAGGGGCCGAGGATATCGACGGCGATAGACAGGCTCGCCAGTTCGTACATCTGCACCGGCGGGAACCGGGGATCGCGCGTGGCGGCGCCGATGGCGTTCCGGACGACCTCGATCGCCAGGGTCTCGTGCAATGGTTCGGTCGTGCCGATGCAGCCGCGGAGACGTCCTTCGTGCTTGAGGCAGACAAACGCTCCGGCGGGGCGGAGCGCCTCCGGCCAGGCCTCGTAGAGAGCGGCCGGGGGCTCCAGCACCTGTCGATCGGCGAGGAACGCCGCAATCGCCTGCGTGGCCAGCCCGACCAAGGGATGCGTCGCGTGACGAGTCATGGGTCCGGTGTGAGGAAGCGTCGTTAAGATAGCCATACGAAGCGCGCCACAGTAGGGCAATGACGGATGACGGGTTATCGGTCGCGGTTGACCATGTAGTCGGCGACGATGACCAGCGCGCGCATGGCCGGCGAATCGTTGAACAGGGCCAGGCTCCGGGTGGCTGCCGCGACGTAGACGCGCGCCCGCTCCATCGCGTAGGCGATGGAGCCATAGTCCTGCATCAGCGCGATGATCCGTTGCAGGTCGGTGTCTGACAGAGTCCGGGTCTCCAGACGATCCTTGATCATCTGCCGGTCCGGCTCCGGGCAGTGTTGCAGCAAGTGGAGCAGCGGGAGCGTGATCTTGCCCTCCCGCAGATCCTGCCCCAGCGTTTTACCCAACCGCGCTCCGTTGGCCGTGTAGTCGAGCGTGTCGTCCGCCATTTGAAAGGCGATGCCGATGTACTCGCCGAACCGGAACAGCGCCGTTTGCTGTTCTTCGGAGGCGAGGCCGATGATGGCGCCGATGCGGCAGGACGTGGCGATCAGGCTCGCCGTTTTATGCTCCACGATCCGGATATAGTCGTCTTCGGTCATGGCGATGCTGCCGTGATGGTAGAGTTGCAGCACTTCGCCTTCCGCCATCTTGCTGCAGGCTTCCGCCAGCGTTTCGTTGACGGCCTGGTTTTTGAAGGTCACGATTTGCCGCATGGCATGGGAATAGAGATAGTCGCCGACGAGGATGCTGATTTGATTGCTCCAGACTTTGCGGGCGGTCTGCCGGCCGCGGCGCAGGTCGGCGTCGTCCACCACATCGTCGTGCAGGAGCGTGGCGGTATGAATGAATTCGACGAGACTGCCGAGACTCTGCGGATCGGAGGAGGTGTTCCCGCACAGCCGGGCGCAGAGCAGCAGCAGGAGGGGGCGGATGCGCTTGCCTCCGCTGCTGAGAATGTGGGCCGAGACGGTGTTGACGAGGGTGACGGACGAATCGAGGTTCTTCCGGATATGATCCTCGACGCCGTCCAGTTCCTCGCCGTAGGCCTCCCACACATCGGCCATGCTCTGGAATGTCGCAGTGGCGGGGCCCGGTCGCATGCGGCGAATAGTAGGGCAGGGGCAGGGCGTTAGTCAAGCCTCGGCGGGCGCGGCAAATCCCTGTGCAGGCGATTCCCGTGACTGCTCAGCCCGAGCCACCATGGGCCGTGGATTGCTTGACAGAATCACGCTCTATCCAGTATGGTGACACTCCGATTTTGCGCATGTTTTCCGTGCCCTGACCGAGGTCATTGCCACGGGTCGGTTCCCCCCTCCCGCAAGCGCCCGGCCCAGCGGTGACGCATCGTGCAACCCGACAATCCAGCAGGAATTGAACGGCCCATGAACATTCCAGGACTCCCCCCCAAGCAAGGCCTTTACGACCCCCGGAACGAGAAGGACGGCTGCGGCATCGGCTTCGTGGCCAGCATCAAAGGGCACAAGTCGCACGGCATCGTCCGACAGGGGCTGCAGGTCCTTGAGAACCTCTATCACCGCGGCGCCCAGGGGTGCGATCCCTGCACCGGCGACGGGGCTGGCATTCTGCTGCAGATCCCGCACGAGTTTCTGCGGCGGGCGGCGGCGGATGCGCGGGTGAAACTGCCGGGCGCGGGCGAGTATGGCGTGGGGATGGTGTTTTTGCCGCCCGACGCGGCGTCCCGCAAGCAGTGCGAGGGGCTCGTCGAGAAGGTCGTGGCGGAGGAGAAAGCCCGGTTGTTGGGCTGGCGCGACGTGCCGGTCAAGAGCGACGCGATCGGCGTCCAGGCGCGCCGGACCGAGCCGGCGATCCGCCAGGTGTTCATCGCCCGCGACACCCTGAACGAAGCGCAATTCGAGCGCAAGCTCTACGTGATCCGGAAACGGATCGAGAACGCGATTCGCCAGTCCGCCATCGAAGGGCGGGAGTACTTCTACATTCCCAGCCTGTCGGGCAATACGATCGTCTACAAGGGCTTGCTGCTCCCGCATCAGATGGCGGCCTATTACCAGGACCTGACGGATGCCAGCGTGATCAGCGCCCTGGCCCTGGTCCATTCCCGTTTCAGCACCAATACGTTCCCGACTTGGCCGCTGGCCCATCCCTACCGCTACATCTGCCACAACGGCGAAATCAACACGCTCAAGGGCAACGTGAACTGGATGCGGGCGCGCCAGGGCCGGCTCGGGTCGGACCTGTTCGGGACGGACATCCCCAAGCTGTTTCCGATCGTCCACGATCAGCAGAGCGACTCGGCCTGTCTCGACAATGCGCTCGAGTTTCTGGTCTTGGGCGGGCGTTCCCTGCCGCACGCGATGATGATGCTGATCCCGGAGCCCTGGGTCGGCAACCCGCAGATGGACCTGGACCGGCGCGGATTTTACGAGTACCACGCGGCCATGATGGAGCCCTGGGACGGTCCGGCCGCCGTCTGCTTCACCGACGGCAAGCTGATCGGCGCCACGCTGGACCGGAACGGCCTGCGGCCCTGCCGGTACCAAGTCACGACCGACGATCTGGTGGTGTTGGCGTCCGAGGCGGGGGTGCTGCCGGCCGAGGCGAAACAGATTCGCCAGAAGGGCCGCCTCCAGCCGGGGCGCATGTTCCTGGTGGACACGGCGCAGGGCCGCATCATCGACGACGAAGAGATCAAGGCCGACATCGTGGGCCGGAAACCCTACCGGGCCTGGGTGACCCAATACCGCATCTCCCTGGATGAATTGCCGGAGCCGTTGAACGTGCCGCAGCCGGACCATCCGACGATCCGGCAGCGCCAGCAGGCGTTCGGGTACACGGTGGAAGAGCTCAAGATGGTCATCACGCCGATGGTGGTGACCGGCGAGGAGACGATTTCGTCGATGGGGACCGACACGCCGCTGGCCGTCCTCTCCGAACGGCCGCAACTCCTGTTCAAGTACTTCAAGCAGCTGTTCGCCCAGGTGACCAACCCGCCGATCGACCCCATCCGCGAACAGCTCGTGATGTCGTTGGTGACGAACATCGGGCCCAAGCCCAACGTGATGCAGGAAACGCCGGAGGCCTGTCGCCGGATCAAGGTGCAGCAGCCGATCCTGACGAACTCGGACCTGGAGAAGATTCGCGAGATCGCCGACCCCCATTTCAAGAGCAAGACGTTGCGGATGCTGTTCCGCGTGGCGGAGGGGCCGGAAGGGCTGGGCGCGGCGGTGGACAATCTGTGCCGCGAGGCGTCCCAGGCGATCAAGGACGGGTACAAGTTCCTGATCCTGAGCGACCGCGGCGTGAACGAAGAATGGGCGCCGATCCCGAGCCTGCTGGGGATCTCGGCCGTGCACCATCATCTCGTGCGCGAATGCACGAGGACCGAGGTCGGGCTGATCCTGGAGACCGGCGAGCCGCGCGACGTGCACCACTTCGCCTGCCTCATCGGCTACGGGGCCGGGACGATCAATCCCTATCTCGTATTCGAGACGCTCGTGGACATGGAGCGGGACGGATACCTGCCGGAGGGGCTGGACGCGGTCACCGCCGAGGGCAAATTCATCAAGGCGATCAACAAGGGCCTGCTCAAGATCTTCTCCAAAATGGGGATCTCCACCGTCCAGTCCTACTGCGGCGCGCAGATCTTCGAGGCCATCGGGCTCAACCACGAAACCGTGGACCGCTACTTCACCGGGACGCCCTCGCGCGTCGAAGGCATGGGCATCCGGGAAATCGGTGAGGAGACGCTGCGCCGCCATCGTCTGGCCTACGAGCCGGCGCCGATCCGTCAACTGGACTTCGGCGGCGAAATCCATTACCGCGTCCAGGGCGAACACCACAACTGGAACCCGGAGACGATCTACAAGCTCCAGCACGCGACCAAGCACAATGATCCGAAGACCTTCAAGGAGTTCGCCGCGCTGGTCAACGACGAGAGCAAGCGGCGCTCGAATCTGCGCGGCCTGCTCGACTTCAAATTCCTGCCCGAGCCGCTTCCTCTCGAGGAAGTCGAACCGGCCAAGGATATCGTCAAACGGTTCACGACCGGCGCCATGTCCTTCGGGGCGATCAGCAAAGAGGCGCATGAAACTCTGGCCATCGCGATGAACCGCATCGGGGCCAAAAGCAACACGGGCGAAGGCGGGGAAGACCCGGAGCGGTTTGCTCCGCTGCCGAACGGAGACAGCAAGAACTCCTACATCAAGCAGGTCGCGTCGGCCCGGTTCGGGGTCACGTCCCATTACCTGGTCAACGCCCGCGAATTGCAGATCAAGATGGCGCAGGGAGCCAAGCCGGGCGAGGGCGGCCAGTTGCCGGGCCACAAGGTGGACGAGGTCATCGCGAAGCTGCGGTATTCCACGCCGGGCGTGCAGTTGATTTCGCCGCCCCCGCATCATGACATCTATTCGATTGAGGATCTCGCCCAATTGATCTTCGACCTGAAGAATTCAAATCCGCAGGCGGCGATTTCGGTCAAACTGGTCTCGGAAGTCGGGGTGGGCACGGTGGCCGCCGGCGTGGCGAAGGCGCATGCGGACAAGGTGTTGATCAGCGGCGATTCGGGCGGAACCGGAGCCTCTCCGCTGTCCTCCATCAAGTACGCCGGCATTCCCTGGGAACTGGGCCTGGCCGAAACCCACCAAACGCTCGTGCTCAACGATCTGCGCGGCCGCATCCGTGTGGAAACCGACGGGCAGTTGAAGACCGGCCGCGATGTGACCATTGCCGCGCTGCTGGGAGCCGAGGAATTCGGTTTTTCGACGGCGCCGCTGATTGTCGAAGGCTGCATCATGATGCGCAAGTGTCACCTGAACACCTGCCCGGTGGGGGTGGCGACCCAGGACCCGGTCCTGCGCAAGAAATTCGCGGGCCAGCCGGAGCATGTGGTCAACTATTTCTTCTTCGTGGCGGAGGAGATGCGCGAACTCATGGCCAAGCTGGGGTTCCGCACGGTGGCCGAGATGGTCGGCCGCGTGGACAAGCTCAAGGCCCAGAAGGCGGTCGAGCATTGGAAAGCCAAAGGGCTCGACTTGACCGCGCTGCTCGCCAAGCCTCAGGTGGGGGCGGATGTCGCGACGCATTGTGTCCAGGTGCAGGACCATGGTCTGGCCGGCATTCTGGACAACAAGTTGGTGGAACTGTGCAAGCCGGCCATCGAACGGGGCGAGAAGGTGACGCTGGACCTGCCGATCCGGAACGTGAACCGGACCGCGGGCACTATGCTGTCCAGCCACATCGCCCGCAAGTACGGGCTGGAAGGATTGCCGCCGGACACGATCACGATTAAGTTCACCGGCTCAGCCGGACAGTCCTTCGGAGCGTTCCTGTCCAAGGGGATCACGCTGATGCTGGAGGGGGAGTCGAACGACTATCTGGGCAAAGGATTGTCCGGCGGCAAGATCATCGTGGTGCCGCCCAAGGGCGCCACGTTCGTGCCGGAAGAGACCATCCTGATCGGCAACACCTCGCTCTACGGAGCCACGCAGGGCGAAGCCTATTGCTATGGGATGGCGGGCGAACGGTTCGCCGTGCGCAACAGCGGGGTGAACGCGGTCATCGAAGGCACCGGCGACCATGGCTGTGAGTATATGACGGGCGGGGTCGTGGTGGTGCTTGGCAAGACCGGCCGGAATTTCGCCGCCGGCATGTCGGGCGGCGTCGCCTTCGTGTTGAACGAGGACGGGAAATTCGAACAGCGCTGTAACCTCGGCATGGTGGAATTGGAGAAAGTCGTCACGGCCGAGGACAAGCAGATTCTCAAGGCCATGCTGGAAGCGCATCTGAAGTACACGGGTAGCCGCAAGGCCAAGGCGGTGCTGGACGGCTGGCAAGCGATGCTGCCGAAGTTTGTGAAGATCATGCCGAGCGATTACAAGCGGGTGTTGGCGGAGCGCAAGGCGGTGGCGGCGAAGGACAAGGCGCACAAGGACAAGGAGCTGGCGGCCCATTAGAGCTGAGTGCTGAACGATGAGTGATGAACGCGGAATGGGAGCCTGTACGAAAGTTTTAGATTTCTGAAGTTCATCGCTTAGCATTCAGCGTTCATCGTTAGGGGAAAAGATGGCTGATCCAAAAGGCTTCATGAAATATGCCCGGGAGGGCCCCCAGCGCCGGCCGGTCGAACTCCGCGTGCAGGACTGGAAAGAGCTGTATGAGCCGATGCCGGAGGACAAGCTCAAGGCGCAAGGCGCGCGCTGCATGGACTGCGGTGTCCCCTTCTGCCAGAGCACGAATGGCTGTCCCGTCGTCAACCTGATCCCCGAATGGAACGACCTGGTCCACCGGGGGCGGTGGAAGGACGCGCTCAAGGCGCTTCACACGACGAACAATTTTCCGGAGTTCACGGGGCGGCTCTGCCCGGCCCCCTGCGAGTCGGCCTGCGTGCTCGGCATCAACGAGGACCCGGTCTCGATCCGCGTCGTTGAGTGGAACATCATCGACAAGGGCTTCGACGAGGGCTGGGTCCAGCCCATCCTGCCGACCTCGTCCACGGGGAAAACGGTGGCCATCGTCGGCTCCGGCCCGGCCGGCCTCGCCGCTGCGCAACAGTTGGCCCGCGCCGGGCATAAAGTGACGGTATTCGAGAAAGCGGATCGCATCGGCGGGCTCCTGCGCTACGGCATTCCCGACTTCAAGATGGAAAAGTGGGTTCTGGACCGCCGTCTGGATCAGATGAAGGCCGAGGGGGTCGAGTTCAAACCCGGCGTCCATATCGGGGCGGACATCAGCGGCGAGGAGCTGCGTCGTCAGTTCGATGCCGTGGGTCTCGCGATGGGCGCCGAGCAGCCACGCGAGCTGCCGGTCCCCGGCCGTGAGCTGAAGGGCATCTACCTGGCTATGGATTACCTCACCCAGCAGAATAAGCGCAACGCGGGGGATCGGACGACTGCCGAGCCGATCACGGCGAAAGGCAAGCGCGTGGTGATCATCGGCGGCGGCGACACGGGCTCGGACTGTTTGGGGACTGCGCACCGGCAGGGCTGTGCCGAGGTGCATCAGTTCGAGTTGCTGCCGGAGCCTCCGCCGAAACGGGCCTCTTCCACACCCTGGCCTTTGTGGCCGATGCAGCTTCGCACCTCCCATGCGCATGAGGAGGGCTGTGACCGCCAGTGGAGCGTCTCGACCACCAAGTTCACGGGCCACGGCGGCCAGGTCACGAAACTCCACGCGCAACGGGTTTCCTTCGAGAACGGGAAGTTCGTCCCGGTCCCCGACTCAGCGTTCGAACTCAACGCGGATTTGGTCCTGCTGGCCATGGGCTTCACGGGTCCGGTCAAGAACGGACTCCTCGACGGTCTGGGCGTCAAGTACGATGCGCGGGGCAATGCGGCGGCCGATCAAAACTACATGACGAATGTGGCGGGGGTCTTCGCGGGGGGGGATGTGCGGCGGGGCGCCTCGTTGATCGTCTGGGCCATCGCCGAGGGCCGCAAGATGGCCGCCGCCGTGGACCAGTACCTCCGGGCCGGCCAGTCCGCCAAATCGGCGGCTGCCTGAGTCGTTCGCTACCTCGGTTCGATTTCACCTGCCTGCTTGTCCGGGGCGAAGGCCTCGGAGCACCGGCGAACCACCTTTGCAACCAGTTCGGGATACAGGCGGAGGGTGCAGTCCGGGCAGACCGTGTGGGTCATCAGGGCTTTCTCATGCTTGTCGAACGGCTGGGATCGTCCTTCCCATCTCCCGTCTTCACTCCGCACCTTTTGACAGGCCGCGCAGACCGTGAGCCATGATTCGGCGGTCGCCATAGTCGTGTCTCCTTCCGTTGCCGTTGCGAGGTGGCGGGTTGCTGCGATTGCCCCGCCCGATACTAGCCACTCTGTTCCGCAAGAGCCGTGCCAGGGCCACCCATTTGATCGAAGCAAAGACGGAGAACTCAGGCTCGGAAAGCGGCTGAAAAACAAAGAGCTTTTTAACTGAGTTGAGTCTGTGCCAGGTCTGGATAGTCGGGCAGGCTTGCGGGGGCTAAGATAGAAAGAGGGGGAGTGACGTTATTTGGCTCCCCATGCAAAGTCTTGCGCCTTTTGGACGAGACGCAACATCATGTCAAAGCGGACGATACGTTGCTAGAAACCATGGACGGGTCGAAGCAAGGCAGAGCGGGGATCGGATCGGTCGCCCCGCTCGGCTGGGGTTTGCCCTCGTGACCTGTCGCGCCGGCGGATCTTCAGCTGGATGGTGGAAAACCCTTTTCCTCCATCCAGTGAGAAGTTGTGGACGGCTTGACCTGGAATACGTGATCACCTAGGATGGGCCGGTCAGAGTCCGAGGCGCAACGACTCGGTCGTTTTCCCTTCCCTTGCCGGAGCAAACGATGCCCGAATCTGCAGGCCTGGACTTGGCCGTCCACGATAACGTGATTCCCGAGCCCCGCCGTCGTGAGCCGCTTGATCTCGCCTCTCCCGGTTCCCAGCTCATTCTCTTGCAGATCCTCTTCACCATCGTCTGGTCGTACGAGCTGCTTTTCAGCCCGGATGCAATGTTGTCCATTGAAGCCGAGGAATGGGTAATTCTGGGCCTTCTGGCGTTGGTCGCAGCCCTGCTGGTCTTGCCGAAGGAAATCCTGGAGACCGGCTGGTTGCCCGGCGTTCTGGTGGTGAGCGATACGGTGATTGCGAGCGCGCTGGTCTATTTGTCCGGGAACGGCGTGTCCGATCTCTACTTGACCTATTTCCTGATCGTCCTGCTCGCCGCGACCACCAGGTCGCTGAAGCAAATGATCTGGCTCTCCGTGCTCCTCTGTCTATCCTATGGGGTAGTCCTCTATCTGGAATCATTGACCGATGGGACCCTACAGGAGGGGCAGCTCTTGCGGCTCCCGCTCCTGCTGATTATGGCGATCTTTTACGGAGTCACCACCGAACGGGTGCGCCGGATCAACGATGAGAAATCGGGCCTGCTCGATTACATCGCCGATCGGAAGCAGGCGGAAGAGGAACGGGAGCGGTTGATCAAGGAACTGCAGGAGGCGATGGCGAACATCAAGACCCTGCGCGGATTCTTGCCCATCTGCGCCCACTGCAAGAACATCCGGGACGACAAGGGCTACTGGCGCAGCGTCGAAGAGTATGTCCGTGCCCATGCGGACGTGGATTTCAGCCACGGGATTTGCCCGCGTTGCCTCGAGAAACATTTCCCCGCCTGACAGGAACGGATGTCTTTTCACCTATGAGGGGCGTCTTGGTGAGGTCGGCACGTGGCCGATGGTTCGTCTCCCCTGGAGGTCGTGGTGTCTAAGGTCCTCGGCGAAGCGACGGTGGCGGCGACTCCGATCGAACCGGCGGCCACGGCCAGTTTCGAGACGTCTTCACCCCGTGGACAAACCATCCTCCTCCAGACCCTCTTCAGCATCGTCTGGTCCTATCAGCTTCTCTTCAGCGACAAGCCGTATCTCAGCCAGGAACATCAGCATTGGGTCATTCTGGGGCTCTTGATCCTCGTCGCCGGCCTGATCGTGATGCCCCCGCGGCTGACCGAAGCCAATTGGATTCCCGGCGCACTTCTGGTGGGGAATACCGTGATCAGCGCCGGGCTTATCTTTTTGTCCGGCAACAGCGGGATGGACATCTACCTGACCTTCTTCCTGGTTATGCTCATCGCGGCCCTGGCCAAGTCCATCAAGGAAGTGATCGGGTTTTCCTCCGTGCTGGCGTCGGCTTACGGCGCCGTCCTGTACATGGACTATCTGCACACCCATGTCATCTCCGAAGGCCTCATCCTGCGCCTGCCCATGCTGCTCATCATGGCGGTCTTCTACGGCGTCAACGTGGAGCGGGTCCGCACGATCAACCGGGAAAAAGCGGGCCTGATCGATTACATCGCAGAGCTCAAGCAGACGCATGCAGAAAAGGAACTCCTCATCCAGGAATTGCAGGCCGCGCTGGCGAACGTCAAGATGCTCAGCGGCTTGCTGCCGATCTGTTCGCACTGCAAGAGCGTGCGGGACGACAAGGGGTACTGGCAGACGGTCGAATCGTTTATACGCACCCATGGCGACGTGGATTTCAGTCACAGCATTTGTCCACGGTGCCTCCAGAAGCACTTCCCCGCCTAGCTGCAATCGCGATGACCCTTTGAATAAGGCGGGCTGGCGATCCTAATTTACAAAGGCGACTTGGCGCAGCGGAAGCCGATCGAGGGACTGCGCTGGTCCGGCGGGGCGCCGCTGCGCGTGGCGGCCCGCAACATGGTGGGTTTACTCTTCCACGACCCGCCTCTCACGCCCCGGTAGCGGCCGCTCGATGGGCCGGGCGGGTTGCGCTCGGGGATCACGGAATAGTAGTCGAACCCGAACCAGTCCTGCACCCACTCGGCCACGTTGCCGGCCATGTGATGCAAACCGTAGGGGCTGCGGCCTTCTTCTCCGCTGTCCACGGCCGCGACCAGCGGAATTTCGTGGGCATGGTATTTCCCGAAAATCGCCAGTTCGGGATCGGGTGTGGCATGGCCCCATGGAAAGAGCCCTCCGTCGTTGCCTCGTGCCGCTTTTTCCCACTCGGCTTCCGTCGGCAGGCGCTTGCCCTTGGCCCGGCAAAAGTCCGAGGCGTCGTTCCAGGTCAGGTAGAGCGCAGGCCAACGGGTCAGGACTTGGTCGGGCATGGCATGCACGGTGATGACGTGCCAGATGAGGCGTTTGAGTTCCTCCGGCGGTTCGCGCCGCTGCCGACGAAGGAAGGCCAGGTATTCCCCCAGGCTGACCTCGTCGCGGTCCATGTCGTAGGCATCCAGCCAGATGCGCCGCTGCGGCAGCTCGGTGTCGTCGAACTGGGTGTCCATGCCATAGGGGTCGTCGTCCTTGCGGACGCTTCCCAGGAGAAACCAGCCGGCGGGAATAGGGACCATGGGGGAAGGGCTTGCCAGGGCGGCGATGGCCGCAAGACGCGGTTCCAGTTGTCTTGGATTGACCGGCTGGGCGAGGGAGGTTTGCGGCAACCAGCAGGCCATGATCCAGACGACCGCGAACGCGAGGAAGCCGGCCGTCCTGAAATTTTTGTTAGAAAGAGGCGTCACGGTGACCACGGGGGATTCTAGGGAGATTGGCCCGATAAGGCAAACGGGGTTGCGGGAAACGGTTTGACCCTGGTCCTCGCGCAGGCTATCTTGCCGGCATGAGCAATAGGCGATCGTCTCAAGTCCTGGGTCTCCTGACGACGATGTGTCTGCTGGTTGCGTCCGGCGAGAGTCTGTCCGCCGACCGGCCGACCCTCAAGCCGGAGCCGGTCCCGGCGGAGGAATACCCCATCTATGATCGTGTGATCGGCACCAAGTTTCTCACGTCCCAGACCGAGCGGGTGCTCATCGGGCGGCTGACGGCGACCAGGCTGGGACCGGGTGAGCAAGATATTCCCAGCCAAGCCTACTTTCAGGAGCGGCCACCGTTCGAGGGGGGCCTGGAATCGGAGCTGGTCACGGACTTTATTCTGAAGAACAGCAGACCGGCCCGTCTGGAGGATAAGTTCAACATCGGCGTGCCGTATCGGTTCGTTTCGGAAGAAGGGGTGGAGGAGCCGGAGGTGTCGCTCGCGCCGATCCCCGCCTCCTTCCTTGAACGGACCCAGGAGGCTCCTCCCACCGTCGGCATCCTCACATTCTCGCGCGTGGGATTTTCGCCGCGTCGGGATCGGGCGTTGGTGTATGTGGAGGACGATCGCCAGGACGGCAGCGGCAGCGGGTTGCTCATGCTCCTGCGACGGAGCGAGCCAAACTGGGAATTCCTGGGCACCGAAGTGCTCTGGGTTGCGCGGACGGACTAGCCGTTCTTTAGGCGGTCGGGCAAGGCGACGCGGCGTCGCAAGGGCGTTAGAGACCGATCAGATCCAGGAACAGCCGGCCCAGGAAGAGATAGCCTCTGCGATAGGTCGGCAGCTTGGAATGGCCCCACTTGCGCAGGTATTCGTGGCTGGCCACCTCCGTGACGCGGAAGCCCTTCCTGAGACAGCGGGTCACCATCTGCTGCTCGATGTCGAAATCGTTGGCGGTCAGGTCCAGGGCCGAGGCCACCGGTTTCCGGATCGCCCGGAACCCGTTCAACGCGTCGGTGATCCGGACGTTCCAGCGATAGTTGATGGCAATCGTAATAATCCCTCCGCCGACGCTCCGCAGGTAGTTATCCAGGTCGCCGTGCCATTCGTCGCTGCCGCCCCGGTGACGCGAGCCGATGACCAGGTCGGCCTGATCCTGCAGGATCGGCGCCAGCAGTGCGGGAATCGACGCTGGATCATGGGAGCCGTCGGCATCGATGCAGACCAGAATGTCGCCGCTCGCTTCCGCAATGCCCAATCTGAGCCCCGCGCCCTTGCCACGGCCGTTGTCCAGGATCACGCGGGCTCCGGCCTGCCTGGCCAAATCGGCCGTGCCGTCGGTCGAATGGCCGTCGATGACGAGGACTTCGTCCGCGTAGCGCTTGACCTCCTGTATCACGGTGGCGATGCCGCCGGCTTCGTTCTTGGTGGGAATCACGATGGTGACGGTGGGGGCGTTTTTCATGCCGACTTCTCCTGGGGGATGGGCCTGGCGATCGCGAGCATCGTAGCAAGGGGCACGGAGAACAGATAGGCGCCAAGCGTTTTCCAGCGCCCCAGCGTGCTTTTGAGCAGGGCCGTCGCGAACGGGTTGGTGCGGGCGGTCAGCGCCAGCACATAGTCCAGGGTCAAGACTTTCTTGGTGCTCCGGTGCAACTGCTCCACCCGAAATCCTCCCTGATCGAGGAGTCTGCGCAAGGTAAGCGGGGTGAAGTAGGTCAGGTGTTCGGGCGGACGCACCCATGGATGCCGTTTCCCCATCAAGCGGGGCATCCAGCCGGCCATGTTCGGCGTCTCGATCACGAGCCGGCCTCCCGGAGCTAGCAGGCGGCGGGCCTCAGCCAGAACTGTCCGGGGAGTAGCGACATGTTCCAGCACGTCGAACATCGTGATCACGTCGAAACGTCCCGCGGCAAAGGGCGCTTCTTCCAGCCGTCCGGCGATGACCCTGATCCGTTGCGTCTGGGCTGCGCAGCGCGCCGCCTTGACGGACGGTTCGAGCCCCACGGCATCCCAGCCGCCGGCTGTCGCCGCGCGGACGAAAAATCCGCCTCCGCACCCGATGTCCACGAGCCGGCCGTTGGAGAGCGGTGCGTCGAACAACTGAAGTCGCGAGCGAGCCGTGGCGGTCTTTATGGCTCCATGCTGCACGTGTTGCATGCCGGCGGTATCCTCCTGCGAGAAGGAGAAATATTCATGCCGGTACCAGGCGTCGAGCCACGTTCTGGGCGGCCTCGGGTTGACGTACAGTAACCGACAGACCGGGCATTCGACGATCGAAAATCCATCCTTGGTAAACTTGGGGCGAGATCCGCCTTCGTCGCACAGAGGGCACCGGACTTGAATCAGCGATGGGTCAGCCATGGGCCTCAGTCAGCGCCCTGTCGGCGCAGGCAGGGGTGGGGACGCGCCGATGCGCCGGCGGAGCAACTCCAGGTTTTGCCTGGCCACTCTGTCTTCCGGGGCCAGGGCGATGGATTGAAGCAGCGCCTGTTCTCCCTCGCCGAACTTCTGCTGGTTCGTCAGCGCGACCGCCAGATTGTTCCAGGCGCCATAATCAGTCGGGTCGAGCGACAGGGCCGCCCGATAGGCCTGCTCGGCCTCTGTCCATTGTCCGGCCAGTCTGGCCAGGTCGCCGCTGAAATTATAGGCCCGCCGGCGGACATCGGCCGGTTGCCCCGGCTCCGTCAGCTTGGCCAGCAATGCCGTGGCTTCATCCGCGCGGCCGGCCAACCCCAGCGCATTGGCCAGATATAATTCGTTGTCTGGATTCTGCTCCCTTGTGCGAAGCCGTTCGTAGATCGCGATGGCGTTCTCATATTGCTTATCTTGTTCGTAGGCGTAGGCGAGGTTCCGTTCCAGGCTTGGAACGTCCGGCTCAGCCATCGGCATCCAGCAGAACAGGCAGGCCCCTGCGAGCAGGACCGCCGAGAGCATCCAGGCTCGGCCCTGGTCCGAGAGGGCGCGGCGGCGACTTTCCGTCATGCCGGCCGCCGCGAACAGGATGAGTATCCCGACGATGGGCAGACGGTATCGGGAAGAGACCCAGAAGGGCAGCAGCGACAGGAGGTAGAAGGTCAGGACTAGATACAGCAAGCCGAGCTCGCGCCAGCATCGGCGCAACAGGATCAGCCCTACGAGGGCAAAGGGAGCCACCAGCCAGTACCCGGGGAGGGGCGCACGCAAGATCCAGGAGAACCGCTTGAAGGTCTCGATCCAGTGGTTGTCCGGCATCTCCGCCTCGTTCCAGAAGCGCAGGAACCGGTGGCCGACCATGCGGGCTTGCGTCAGCGGATGCTCCAAGGAGAAGGCGAGGCTCTTGTGCCGCCAATAGGCTCCGACTTCGGCCGGCGTCATGCGGTGGCCTGTTTCGGCCTCCGCACGGCGGTGAAAGTCCACTCGCTCGAACAACGAGGTGGGACGGACGAAGGGCACCGGCGCCAGGTCTCCCGTCTGATTGGCCGGATTGTTGGCTGTGTACAGCACCTGTCCGCCGGAGACGGTGATCAGAATCCAATCCCCCGAGGCCAGCTTGTTGCGGACCGTGACGGGGGCGATCACCATGATGGCCCCCGCCAGCAAGGCAAGGACCGCGCGGCCGCCGGTCCGGCCCCGAAGCGAGATCGCAATGAGAATCAGGCAGGCGGCCACCAAGGCCAGGGCGTTGATCCGGCTGAGCGATAGGAGGCCGACCGTGGCCCCGACGGACCAGAAGGCCACCCACGTCGGCCTGGCCAGGGCGCCCAGGATGAGGAGGACGGAACTGTCCAACAGAAATAGGGCGACCGATTCCTTGAGCAGCAGGCCTTCGTAGTAGAGAAAGGGCAGGTAGGCGGCGGCCAGGATGCCGGCGACTTTCGCAGTGGTTGGGTCAAACAGCCGCCCTGCGATTCGGTAGAGGATCAGCACGTTGAGCGTCCCGAGGAGGACTTGCACCACACGCACCATCAGGTAGCTATGGCCGAACAGGCTGTAGACGATCGCCAGGAAATAGGCCGGTAACGGCGAGTCATAATAGGGATAGTGGTCGAGGAACGGGTCCCCGGCCACGAGCGCCTGCGCCCAGAGGTCGTACATCGCTTCGTCGGTGATGGGATGGAGGAAGTAGGGGTTGTCCAGGATCGTCGCGAGGTAGAGCAACCGGAGCATCAACGCTCCGAGGACGAGACGGGCTTCGAAACTGTGCCGCCAGGGTTGAGTCTGCAACGATGCTGGCGTCGGCGGCTCCATTGCCGGGGAGTATACCGGCGTGAATGATTGGTGTACAGCGAAGCCGTTTTTCAGGATTCGGTGGGATGGAGCGGTCCGCTCACTCGCACGGGGTGAGCGGACCGTCGCGCTCAATAGGCGAAGTCGAAACCGATAAGAATCGTCTGGCCGACCTGATCCCCGCCGTTTACACTCACTCCCTGCGATCGAAACTGGTTGTATTCCGCATGCCAGGCGATATCGGTGCGGGCCGATTGGTGGATGTAGTACCGCGCCATGGCGGTATGGGAATCCACGTCGTTGTAGCCTTTAGCGAAGGTGGGATCGCCTTGGCGGATATTCCTGATCATGTCGTACCGGTAGGTCAGCAGCCAATTGGGCATGTCCAGAATCGACAAGATCGTGGGATACCAATCCAGTTGGACGAACGCGCCGTACCAGCTGGCGTTTTGCGGGTCGGCGATCCCCTGCGAGGCGAAGAGATATTTCGTGTCGCGTCCGTGCATGACAGCGCCGAAGAGATTCCACTGGTTGTCGAAGGTTGTGCTCACATCGACGCCGAGGCGGCTGAAAGGCTGCCCTCCCGATGCAACCCCGCGGCAATCCGGGCAGAGGGGGTTCACCGTGGTGGGGGCGGTGCCGTAGGCCGCAAAGAGGCCGAGCCGATGCCCTGTCACAATCCCGTACCCGCCGAAGGATTGCGTGACATGTCCATAGAAGTTCGTGCCCCGCCCGCCGCCCACGTTGCCGATATTGAGGTTGCTGTTGGAAATGGCGGCCAGTGAGTAACGGAAATAACCGCCGCCCGGCGTCGGAGAGATGCCGGCCAGTTCCAGCCCCGGCTGGTTGGCGCCGAGCTGAAAATCGTTCGGATTGCCGTACGTCGTGTAGCGGGAGGCCACCAGATTGCTCAAGACGGCCGAGTAGGGCGTGCCGGCTTGATAGTGGTACATGACGAAGGGCGTATTGAGGGTCTGGCTCCGTTTTTCGCTGAACGGCACATCCAGTTCAAATTTCCCCACCTTGAGGTTCATGAAGTAGGAATCGCTGCTCCCTCCCAGGAACCGTTGGATGTTGTTCATGCGAATGAAACCGGATTCGAGATCGCTCTGGTTGTTGGCTCTGGTTCCGAATCCTGCGCTGGCCAGCCCCGGAGTAAACACGAGGCCGAAACTGATGTCTCGATGGAGAATCCCAAAGCTGAGAATGTCCAGGCCGGTGAAGCCGAAGCTGCCGGTTTCCACTCCGCCTCCGTCCACGCGGAGGCTGGCGCTCTGATAGCCGACCGTCGTTCTGAACGACACAGGCCAGTACCCCATCGAAATACCTTCGAAGGTCGGGAGGTCGTTATCCGATCCAAGCTGATAGCCGTGATCGCGAAAGAGATTCCCGAAATCGTTCAATTTGGGAAAGCCGGGCACGTGGCAGGTGTTGCACGCGAAGTTGTACTTGCGCGCGAAGGCGGGGATGGCTCCGACCTCTCGTGCTTGCCAGGTCACTTCGTAACCCATCACGGCGAGCAGGCCGATAATCACGAGGAATGCGCCGCGCGGGACTTTGGGACGCTGTCCGGACATGGGGGCTCCTTTCTGTTGGACGCACAAAAAAAGCCCCAGGCGACGTGAAGGTCGCCTGGGGCTCTGGGATCGATCCGCTGGCCGATGGTTATTTAGTCGATGATATTGATTTCAAGTATCATTATCATAATAGAAATTTCCAGTCAAGCCCCGGGCCTGCAGGCTGGATTGTGATTGGTGCACCGCGTTGCGCGATCCGTGTACAATAAACCTCCACAGGAGGGCGATCGTGGGTGATTTGATCCGCAAAACTTTTCCCGTGCCCCCGCTGGGGTGCAACTGCTCGATCCTGGGCGATCCGGTCACCAAGCAGGCCATCGTGGTGGACCCGGGTGGCGCCCACGAGCAGATTCTCCAGATGGTCGAGGCCATGGGGTTGAGGGTGGTCAGCATCCTGCACACCCATGCCCATTTCGACCACTTTCTGGCCTCCGGCGAGATGAAGCGGGCGACGGGCGCAACCTTATGCCTGCATCAGGACGACCTGCCCTTGTGGGAGCTCTTGGAGACGCAATGCCGCCTGTTCGGTGTGCCCTACCGGCCGGTGCCCTTGCCCGATTACTGGATCAAGGACGAAGAAAAAATTCTCCTGGGCGGGATCGAAGGTTTGGCGCTCCATACGCCGGGGCACACGCCCGGCTCCATGTGTTTTCATTTCGAACAGGAGCAGTTGGTCCTGGCGGGTGACACGCTCTTTCGCGGCGGCATCGGACGGACCGATCTCTGGGGCGGCGATTACGACGCGATCGAACAGTCCATCCGGGAGCGGCTCTATGCGCTGGAGGAAGAGACCCGCGTCATCACCGGCCACGGGCCGGAAACTCGGATCGGGATCGAGCGGGAGTCCAATCCCTTTGTGCGAGGATAGCGCGTAGGCGCCGACGAGCAACATTCAATGGGCCGGAGGCAACGAGAATGCAACGGATCGTCGCTGGAGGCGAAAAACTTCTCCGTTCGCAGCCGATCGAAGCGAACGGTGCAAACGAAGTTTGGTATGGAGGCAGAAAGCAGCGGCAGGCTGTCTTCTGCTTTCCGCCTTCTGTTCTCAAGGGGGAGCGGCCATGAAACAACTCCGTTGGTGGGTCTGGTTCGGGATGGTCGTCGGATGTGGCTCGATGCTGAGCGGCTCATTGGCCGGCGCAGCGAGCGGGGCGAAGACGGAACTGGTTCAGATCAAGGATGTGGAGGTGCGCCTGTCGGAGCGTGGGCCGGTGGTGTTGCTGAAGGCAGAGAGTCGGACCATTCCGATCTTCGTGGACCCGACGGTGGCCGGGTCCATCCATGGGGCGGTGACCGGCGAGAAGTTCCCCAGGCCCCTGTCGCACGACTTGATGCATGCGATTTTGACGTCTTTCGGGGGCCAGGTGAGCCGGGCGGTGATCACGCTCAAAGGCGGGACCTACTACGGCGCGTTGACGGTGACGATGCCGGGCAGTTCCAGAGTCTTCGACAGCCGCTCCTCGGACGCGATTGCGCTGGCCGTCCATTTCAAGGCGCCGATTCTGGTCGGGCGGGATTTGCTGGAGTCGGCCGGCCAGCCGGCGCCGGAATCGAAGGAGCTATCGCTGTAGCGGCTTTTCCGCCGGATGCTGCCGGGGATCCTGGTCCTGCGCCATCCGCTCCGAGAGCAGCTTCAGCCGCTTGTCCGTGGACTGTTTGATGAACTCCATATTTTCTTTGAGGTGCTGCTCCTGGGAGATCTTGCCTTCCTGCCGGCGTTTGAGCTGATCCAACCCGAACCGGGAGATCTCCGCCACCGATTCCTGGTTCAGTTGTTTCCAGAGCTTCTCGCAGCGGGGCTGTTGGGGGTGCGGATACTGGTTGCAAGGCGGGTCCGCCGCGGCGGCCGGTGAGGACCGGAAGCAGCACAGCAGCAGGAGGGCGAGGAGCAGGTGCCGGTTCATCATTCTCTCATTCCAAGAAGGGTCGCATGGTAGCACAGACGCAATGGTTTGACGCGGCCTATCTGGCCACCCTGGTCGGCGAGCTGCAAACCAGCATGAGGCGGCTGCTGTTCGACCTCTGCGACGATCTGGAGCGGCACTATCGCCGCCGGGCCCAGGCGTTGCAGTTACCGCTGGATTACTTCCGGTTCGTCGGGAGCCGGCTGAAACGAGAGGATTTTTCAACCGGGAAGGTCGTGGGGTGGATCGAAGAGCTCAACGATCTGCTCTACTTCATCGATCTGCAGCAGCAATTTAGGCAAGACCGGGATCGCCGGGCGTTCGTGGAGCAGTTCGCTCTTGAGTGCCAGGAGAAATTTTTCGAGCACAGCTATCGTGAGGAGCTGTTTCCCTCCGGTGCGCCGAACGCGGTCGGGTTGGACCGCCGGCTGGAGCGACTCTGTACGCGTCTGGCGAGGCAGGTTGTCCAGGAGTCCCTGTTCCTGGTGCCCGGACTGCCCTGTCTCTGGCTGGCTCGCAGCAGGGGCGCGGTGAAACGGTCGCGTGGGATGGTGCCGTGCGACTTGCAGGGCAGCTTCGAGCGGGCGGAATTGCCGGGGCGGGTCTATGTGGGCCTGGAGGGGGCCTATCTCGATCCTCCTGCATCCTTGCGGAGGAGGCTTGCCAGGAAGGGAGCCGGAACCAGCTTCCAGATCAAGCAACAAGGAATCTGGCTGAGCATCGGCAAGACCTCGGTGCCTCTGTGGGGCGAGGACCAGCAGCCGGCAGGCGGCTGGACGTTCGTGCCGCCTCACTTGCTGCGGCCTGGATTGACCCTGGGTCCAGTCCTGATCTACGGCAAGGACCTCACGCCGGCGCGCCTGGCGGTCCCTCCCGACGGGTTGGCCGATCGGATCAATCGCGCCTGGGATGCGATCGCATCGGCCTGGCCGGAGGGGGCCAAGCTGCTCACGCGGCTGACGACGCGTATCGTCCCGCTGCAGGCGCGGGGCGTGGTGAGCTTCAGCTACCGCCACCGGCCCGGCCTGTCCTTCATCAATACCTTCGACCGGGATCGCCTGGATCTGATCGACGACCTGATCCATGAGAACAGCCACCATCACCTGAATCTGTTGCTGCGCAAATTCGACATGCGCCGGGGCGATCACAACCAGGAAATCTTCTATTCACCCTGGCGGCGCAGCCTGCGTCCCTTGCACGGCATCCTCCACGCGACCTTCACCTTCACCATGGGAGCCACGCTCTTCGAGCGGCTCTCGGCCTGGGCGGAGAAGGGCTTGTCCGCCGTGACCTTGCGAACCTTCGGGCTGGGCGAGCGGGACATCCGGCGCGCCCGTTTGCGTTGTTTGGAAGAGGTCGAGTCGGTCCGCTATTCCGTGCAGGATCTGGTCTGGGCGGCGGAGCGCAAGAAGTGGCTCAGTCCCTCCGGACGAGCCTTGGTGCGGGCGTTGGCCGAGCGGATCGCTCAGGTCGGACGCAGGAGCGGATCGTTCCGCGACGTTGTGAAGCGTTCGCGCCAAGGGGCCGCCTTGCGCCGCCATGGCCGGGAACTGGAGCTGGCGCGGATGACCTATGAGCGGATTCGCGGGTAGGCGGACGCGGATCTGAACCGCCGGGCCCGGAAACGGTGCGCACAGGATTCACACCGGAAGGGATAGAGTCGGAAAAGACTCCAGAGACGATCCCACAGCCGCCGACTCAGCCGGACCACTTTCGTACTGCCGCATGCCGGACATTGAGCTTGTTGCCGCATCGGGCTCCGCGCTGGTTGGGACGACCACGGTGCAGCATACTTGTTTCCGCCAAGAAAGAAAGACTTTTTGCGCGGGCCAGCGCATGCGTCCGACTTTACTTCATTCGACTGCGCTGGTATAAGTGGCTGCCGATCAGTCACAATCGCTTCTCCTGATGGGGGATGGCCTGCAGCCTCGCATCCCGTCCGATGAACAGGACTCCGACGAGCCGGAGGACCACCCGATGGGCGCGGATCGGACTGACAGTCGGACGGACCGCCATCCCGTGCCCTCCCGCTCGAGTCCCTTCCTCGGTCGTATCTGGACCAAACTTGACTGGACCGTCGGGACCAAGCTGATCGTCCTGACCGTCCCGCTGATCGCCCTCCTGTCCCTGGTGGCGGCCTACACGGAACATATGCGGAACGCGGCCCTGATGCAGGAGCGGCTGGCGCATCGGGCCAAGAGTCTGGCGCATCAGATCATGGCCGACCGGCAATACTACGCCTCGGTTGTGGTGCCGCGCGTCAAAGACCTGGGCGGGACGCTCGGCCCGGACTACCGGGAGGTGCATGGGCGGTTTCCGCTCCCGGCCACGTTCGTACGGGAAGCGTCCGAGATCACGGCCTCGTTCCACAACGGATTTACGGCCAATCTGATCAGCCCCTGGCCCATCAACAAGGACAAGGGGCTCAAGGACCGGTTTCAGCAGGATGCCTTTGCCTATCTGGCCCTGCACCAGACCGAACAATTCATCCGCACCGATACCCTCGAAGGCCGCACCGTCATGCGGGTGCTCACCGCCGATCTGGCTTCGGCGCAGTCCTGCGTGACCTGCCACAACGGCCATCCGCAGAGCCCCAGGCACGATTTCAAGCTGAACGACGTGATGGGCGGGCTGGAGATCGTCATGCCCATGGATCAGTACGTGAAGGAAGGCGAGCAGGATCTGGCCCTGACCCTCGCCGGCGGGGCGGGCATGTGCGTGCTGGTCTTGGCGATCGTGGCCTTCGGCAGCCGCAGGACCGTGACCCAGCCGTTGGCCCGTCTATCCGGGGCTATGGACGATTTTGTGGGGAGTACGCCGGCGCCCTCCACCCAGCCCGACGGGCAGGGGGGGGACGAGGTGGCGCACATCACGGGCGCGTTCGAGCGGATGAAGTCGGTCATCGCGACGCAGCAAGCCGAGCTGCGGGATGCCAATCAATTTCTGGAGCAGCGGGTCGTCGAGCGGACGGAAGAGCTGCGGCGGACGATGGAGGAGAAGGAACGGATCGGCAGCGAGCTGCGGATCGCCAGCGACATTCAGAAGTCCATCCTGCCCCGGACCTTTCCCGCCTTCCCGCATCGGGACGATTTCGACCTTTACGCCGAATCCATCCCCGCGCGCGAGATGGGCGGAGACTTCTACGACTTTTTCCTCCTGGACCAGGACCGAGTCGGCCTGGTCATCGCCGACGTCTCCGGCAAGGGCGTGCCGGCGGCCATCTTCATGGCCGTCAGCCGGACCATGCTCAAGGCCACCGCGATGCAGGGAGGCTCGCCAGGCGACTGTCTGCGGCAGGTCAATAATCTCCTCTGTCCCGACAACGAGGCGTCCATGTTCGTGACGGTCTTCTACGCCATCCTGGATACCAGGACCGGTGTCCTCGAATACGGCAACGCGGGCCACAACCTGCCGTACCTTTTGTCCGGCCGGGGCGGCATCGTGGTGCTGGAGAATCCTGGCGGCATGGCCTTGGGGGTGATGGAAGACAGCGCCTATCCGGTGAAGCGGGTGCAGTTGCGCGCCGGCGACGGCTTGCTGTTCTACACAGACGGGGTGACCGAAGCGATGGACGCGGCCGGCAACCTGTTCTCAGTCGAGCGGCTGGAGCGGCTGTTGCGGCGCATCCAGAACGGGTCGCCTACGGAGCTCGTGCGCGACACCGTGGCGGAGGTGCGGAGCTACGCGGCCGGCGAGCCGCAGGCGGACGACATCACGATGCTGGCGTTGCGGTACCTGCAAGGACCAACGGAGTCGAACCGGGCATGAGCCGGACACTCGAGGTCAGGCTGCAGAACCGTCTCTCCGAGCTGGAGCGGGTGGGGGAGGTGGTGGAGTCGTTCGGGGAAACCCACAACCTGCCGGGCAAAGTGGTGCAGGCGGTGGCCCTTTGCATAGACGAGGTCGTCACCAACGTGATCTCCTATGCCTACGACGACCAAGCCGACCACCAGATTACGCTGCGCCTCTCCCTGCAGGCGGGAGAGGTGGCGGCGGAAGTGGAGGACGACGGCAAGCCCTTCAATCCGCTGGACGCGCCGGAGCCGGACCTGACCCAGTCGCTGGAGGACCGGCCGATCGGCGGGCTGGGCGTGCACTTCTTGCGGACGCTGATGGACGGGGTCGAGTATCGGCGCCATGCGGGGAAAAACCTGTTGGTGATGAAAAAGAAACTGCCGGTGTGACCGGCTCAAGAATCACGTGAACGCGAGGGAGGCGGCTGATGGAGATTACGGAGCAGAAAAAGGGATCGGTGGTGCTGCTGGTGCTGACAGGGCGGCTGGACGCGGGCACCGCCGGCAAGCTGGAAGAACGGCTGGTGGGCCTGATCGAGGCCGGCAACCGGAGCTTCGTCCTGGACTTCATGAACCTGGACTACATCAGCAGCGCCGGCTTGCGGGTCCTCCTGATGGCGGCCAAAAAACTCAAGGGGCTGAACGGGCGCATCGTGCTCTCGTCATTGAAGGCCCATATCCGGGAAGTATTCGATATCGCCGGCTTCTCGGCGATCTTTCCGACGTATGATCAGCAGGATGCGGCGGTTGGGAGCTTCCAGTCATAGGACGTTGAAAAAAGCCTCCAGCTTTGTTCTCGCATCGCTGGGCGGCCTTTTTGAACGTCCTGAACGGTGTGGATTGCAATATCTCAAACCTGCTTTCAAGCGGCTGGCAGAGTGGCGGTTGCAAATCTAGTAGGCCTGGCATGGAGTTATCGCACTGGTTGCGGGGAGGCATTTTTATGGCAAAGGGCGTGGCCGAATGGCTGGAAGAAGCGGAGCGTCGGTATCAGGCCTATCGCCATGGGCTTCTCACGCCGAAACCAGCAGCCGAAGTCTTCCGCGCAAGCCGTGCCAAACTGAGACAATCATTGCCGCCAGGTATCGATGAATAAATTGCGACAGACCAAAGAGGGGTTATTAATTCCGTCCTCCCTGCTCAAGGGAATAGGCGGCCCAGTTTCCGTGCAACGGCAGGGGAATGTGCTGTTCATTGAATCGGAGGAGCGCCGAGCGGCCCGGAGGCGTGCAGCCCGCATGGTGCAGCGTCTGCGACGGGCTGCGGGATCATCCGGGGAACTGACGGCCGCAGCGATGGCACGTGAAGTAGCGGCGGTCCGGCGGAAGCGTGCGAGTCATCGTTGATACCAACATCATCGTCTCCGGTCTGATTTCCTCTTCTGGCCCACCCGCCAAAATCGTGAATGCCCTCTTGCAAGGGCTCCTGATCCCTGTCCTGAGTCCTGACACGTTGGCCGAGCTTGAAACGGTTCTGATTATGTTCCCTCTGAAAGTGCGACCTTTCGAGCGCCCTGCCAGATGTGTAACCGCAAAGCTTAGCCCTTGATCCCTCTTCCCTCCAGTTTCCATCTTCCCACTAGACACCAGAATAGATATGTACTAACATTGTAAGGACTGGAGGTGGGGCATGATTAAGAAGCTGCAAAAGCATGGGAACAGCGTGGCGCTCGTCATTGAAAAGCCCGTCATGGAAGCGCTCGGCATCACGGAAGAGACTCCGCTGCAAGTGACTGTCAACGGGAACGCGCTGGTCGTAACTCCGGCCAACGTGGGTATCGGCCCGGAGCGGATGAAGGAGATCATCAAGGATATCCGCAAACGGTACGGGCCGATGCTGAAACGACTGGCAGACTGAAACCGTGAAGCCCGTTATCTTCTTGAATGTGGAGGATGTTCTGATACTCCACGCCGATACCATCGACACCGACGGCGGTTCGCACGGGCTCAGAGATCACGGCCTATTGGACGCGGCGGTTGCCATGCCACGCCAGCAATTCGGCGGCCAATTTCTGCACGAGGACCTTGCGGCGATGGCGGCGGCCTATCTCTTTCACATCGCGCAAAATCATCCTTTTGTGGATGGAAATAAGCGTGCCGCGGTGATGTCCGCGCTCGTCTTTCTGAACCTCAATGGCGTTAAAAATCTGCCGGCACCGGACAAACTGGAAGCGACGACCAGGCAGGTGGCAGCAGGAGAGATGAACAAGGATCAGTTAACGAAGTGGGTGCAGAGTCAGATCAAACCACGGCGGTAAGAGAAGGCCGGTGGCCGATCGCCTCATACCGCCGCCTGGCCAGATTCCTGGCAGTGCCGCGATCATCTATCATGTGCGATTTAGCTGAGGAAATGAGTCAGGCTTTACTGCCCGGACGCATATGTAGAATGGAGCGTAGGAGAGCCCACCTTTACGAATAAGCGAGAAGACAAATGACATGCAATCGAATTGCTTGCGCTGGAATCCTTTTCGCTCTATTGGTTGGCTGCACCACTAAAACCGCTGACAGCGATGGGATAACCGAGCACTTTCTATGGCCCTGGGAAAAGGTAACTCAGTTTTGTGATCGCAACGACAAGTATCAACAATGGATGGCAGAAGCTCTGGAGTCAGATCAGAAGCAGCAGATGGTCAAGTTAGTGCAGTGGACAAGGAAGAAGGTTGTATTGAAGCAGGGAGCTAAGGAAGAGCACATTGCTACGACAATAGAACGTGGCTACGGATCGTCTTACCAACAAGCTGAAGTCTTCTCATTGCTGGCAGCGTATATGGGCTACGAGGTTCGTTGGGCAGGGGCTCAGCCACCAGTCGCAGCTAAAAATCATGCTCACCTGATTTTTATGAAAGCGCAGCGGGGCTGGATAGTCATTGATATCACGAATGGAGGATGGTTTGAGACGAAGGAGGATCAGATTGCAACTATCAAGGAATTTGAGGATGGAACGCAACTGCACGTTGAGGGAGATATAAAAAAGGCCATTGCTGGAGACACCATCAAAGGAGACGAGGTGCCTTATCGAGCCTATTTCAGCAACCTTCCTGAAGTATTTAAGGCAGAGGGAAGCTCAATTAGGTCTCGCAAACAGATGCCGTGCCATCGAATCTATCAGATACTCGGTTTTGAGGAAGAAGGCTAAATTCTAAGAGTGCGGCCGGGATTCGGTCAGTATTCTTAATCAGCGGGCCAGGCGTAAGAGACTTTCCTTCAGACTTTCGGCTGCTCAAAACGGTCAACCAACAAGGCCGCAGGGAGTCCGGCGACTGAGGCGTATGATTTGATACGTTACAAGGAGACGGACGACTGAGAACGAAGTTGGGGGCCATTTTCAGCAGCCGTGCTAGGGTTCGACGATCACATCGACAAACGCCGGCAGGCTATCCGCCCCGCTCTTGTCTGTGACACGCAGCCTGAAGCGGTACAGTCGTTTCTCGGAGACTTGCGGAGCCAGGAAGCTGGCCCTGGGCATGTTGACGTCCAGCAGCGGCACCTTGCTCCCGCGCACCTGGCTCCAGGAATAAAACAGCGCTTCGCCTTCCGGATCGCGGCTGTTCAATCCGTTTAACTCAACTTTTGTCCCGGCCTTCACGCTCTTGTTCGGGCCTGCGTCCGCAATGGGCGGTTCGTTCGGCTCGTCGTTCACTTCCACCTTCACGTCCAGCGTCGCCTGCTTGCCGCGGTTGGTCACGGTGATGGCGGCCAGGCCCTTCCCGACGATTTGCAACATCCCGCCTGGCAGGACCTTGATTACTTTGCTGTTGGACGACTGATAGGCTGTGCCGGCCGAGGGATGGGCGATTGGTCTGGTGACTCCGTCGGCGAACAAGCCGACGACCGGCAGGTCGAAGATCTTGCCGAGCGAGTCGATCTGTCCGTAGCTGGCTGATTGTCCGGTCCGCCCGAGCTGGAGCGGCTTGTCCGTTTCGAAGTCGATGGAGACCAATTCGGCCTCGGGCTGGACTTGTACGAGGATTTCATCGAACAGGGTGCGGGTTCCCAGCCGACCGCGGGAGATTTCGCCCACGGCCAGCAAGCGCATGGTGCCGATGGCGTCCGATGGGATTCGGAGGGGGCCGCCGAAGGGGGGACTGTCCTGTGCCGTGGCGACGAGCGAGGCGAGGGCGATGATGGCGCCGCCGGTGCTGTCTTTTTGCCAATAGCGTTCATCGGCGATTTTGTTCTTGCCGGCCCCCGCTTCTCCCTTGACCTCCTCCTGCTCCACCAGGGTCTCGCTCTGTTCGGCGTACCAATAGTACCGGACCTTGACGACGCCGGTATCGTGGCCCAGGTCCACTTTCGCCGTGACGGTCTGGCCCGCCTTCAGGACCGCCTGCTCGGCCGGTGTCACGATCTTGAAGGCATATGCAGGCTGTGTCGCGAGCAAAAGGCAGAAGATGGAAGGCAGAAGGCAGAAGTACCCCGCCCACGTCTGACGCATCACGATCATCGCTCCAAATGGAACGGGACGTCGGTGAGAATGACCCGCTCTTTGAACAGCAGCGCCGCCTTCAGCATGAGCGCCCGCTGGTTGTGCAGGATGTTCTGCCACCATTTGGCCGGCAGGATTTCGGGAATGACCACCGTCACCCAGCCGTCCGGGTCCTTGTCGAGCAAGTCCTCGATGTACTCCAGCAGCGATCGCATCACCGAGCGGTAGGGAGAATGCAGGAGGATCAGCGGGACCCCGCAGCCCCATTGGGCCCATTTGATCTGGGTCAGGGCGGTTTCTTCCTTGTCCACGTTGACCATCACGGCGCGGATGTCTCCGGACCGGCCGCGCGCATAGTCCACGGCCCGAACGACCGCGCGATTCACCCCGCTGATCGGGATGATCACGGTGTTGCGGCGGGGCGGCGGGGGCCGGTGGTCCCGCTCCAGCGCCACCTGTTCGTCCACCGCGATGTAGTGGGCGTGGATGGCCCGGAACCACATGATGATCAGCGGCAGCAGGGCGATGACGATCCAGGCCCCGTGCAGGAACTTCGTGCTGGCGATGATCAGGGTGGCGATGCCGGTCGCGACGGCGCCGATCCCGTTCACGATCAGTTTCTGGCGCCAGCCCGGGCCTCCCTTCACCAGCCAGCGCTTGACCATGCCGGCCTGCGAGAAGGTAAAGGAGAGGAAGACGCCGACGGCGTAAAGAGGAATCAATGCGTGCGTGTCTCCGTTGAACAGGATGATCAGGAGGCAGGAGAAGAGCCCCAGGATGACGATCCCGTTCGAGAAGACCAGCCGGTCGCCCATGATCTGCATCTGGTGCGGCATGTAACTGTCCTTGGCGAGCAGGGAGGCGAGGCGCGGGAAGCCCGCGAAGCTGCTGTTGGCCGCCAGGATGAGGATCATCATGGTCGAGGCCTGGACCAGGTAGTAGAGCGGGCCGCCGCCGAAAACCTGGCGCGCGATCTGGGAGACCACGGTTTCATCCTCGCGCGGCAGGACTCCATACTGGTAGGCCAGCAGGCTGATGCCGATGAAGAGAGTGCCCAGGATGACGGCCATGCCGATCATGGTGAGAGCCGCGTTCTTGGGCTCCGGCGGCTTGAAGGCGGAGACGCCGTTGGAAATGACCTCCACCCCGGTCAGCGCGGTACAACCGGACGAGAAGGCGCGGAGCAGCAGAAACACCGTCAGGCCCTCGACCGCCGTCGGGGCTGCCGCGCCGGTTTCGAGGCTGCCGGGGGATTTCCCCAACACAACCTGCGCCACGCCGACCAGCAACATGAGGAGAATGCTGCCGATGAAGACATAGGTCGGGGTGGCAAAGATCTTCCCGGACTCGCGGACTCCGCGAAGGTTCACCATCACGACCAGGATAATGGCCAGCAGGCAGAACGCCTCGCGGTGGGGAAAGAGCGCGGGGATGGCCGAGGTGAGGGCCGCGATGCCGGCGGCCACGCTGACCGCGACGGTCAGCACGTAGTCGATCATGAGCGCGGCGGCGGCCGTCAGGCCGGCCCAATCCCCCAGGTTGGATTTGGCGACGATATAGGCGCCGCCCCCGTTGGGATATTCGAAGATGATCTGCCGGTAGGACATGGTCAGGATGGCGAGCAATCCGATGATGGCCAGGCTGACCGGAATGGAGGCCGAGACGGCGGCCGTGCCGGCCAGGACCAGGACCAGCAGGATTTCTTCGGTGGCGTAGGCGACGGAGGACAGGGCGTCGGACGAAAATACCGCCAGGGCCAGCCGCTTGGAGAGCCGTTCGTGAACCGCCTGTGCCGTTTTGAGGGGGAGCCCGACCAGCCAACGCTTTAAGAGCATGGTAGTATTATCGCACAATGGCAGGCAGGGGGGAAATGTCGGTTGCTCTCCCGCGACCTGTTGGCAGAGGAACCTTGACAATCGTTGGCGGTTCGACTAACAGGATGTTGAAAAAGTCCGCCAGCTTTGTTCTCGCATCGCTCAGAGGCTCCACGTACGGCCAGGAGTACGCGTCGCCTCTTTGCTCGCTGCGGCCTCGCTGGACGGCCTTTTTGACCATCCTGCGGGGGATTCTCATGTCGTCCCCGACCATCGAGCCATTGGTGTCCGAGTGGGTCCAAAATAGTTTTTCAACAGCCTGCTAATTGACCTCTGTTTGCTGTTGTTCGCTTTGAACCGGGGCGTCCTGTATGCGCGAGTTGAGCAACCTGTTCTGGCGTCGCCTGCGAGTCCAGCAGAAGGTGTTCGTCATTCTGCTGGTGGTGTTCGTGCCGGTCGTCTCCGCCCTGGCCTGGCATGCATCGATCATCAATGATTTGTTGGAGAAGCAGTCCCAGCATCGGCAGCTGGCCACCGCCCGCAAGCAAGTCCTCATTCTGCGCCGCATCGCCGTGGACATTGAAGACGCGTTCCGTGGGTTTCTGCTGACCAGGCAGGAGGCCTTCCTCATTCCACTGGAGGAGGCTGAGCCGAAATTTGAACCGGCTGCGGCCCAAGCGGCGGAGCTGGTGCTTGGTATCCCGGGGTTGACGCAGGATGTCCGTGATACGGCAAAACGGCTGGCGAGTCTGTTGGAGTCCAAGCATGTACTGATCCGCCAGGTTCATGCCGGTCAAGCGGACAAAGTATTGGCCTATGTGAGTTCCGGGCAGGGCATCGCGCTTTCGGACGGATTGCGGGAGGATTTTCGGCGCATCCAGGATCGTCTGGATCAACGGATTCAAGAGCTGGACGAGGAACGGGAAGCGTTGGCCAAGCGGGTGTTCGCCGGCCTATTGTTGGCGGTGTTCGGCGGGTTGGGGCTCGGTCTCGCCGGGGCCAAGCTGCTGGCCAAGTCCATTACCGGGCCCCTGGCGACGCTCCAGACGTCCGTGGCCGCCCTGGGCCGGGAACCGTCTTCGGGCCAGGAGCAACAGAAGATCGCCATCGGGTCGCTCGACGAAATCGGCCAGTTGGCCCGCGCGTACGAAGACATGGCGGGGCGCATCAGGCAGCAGGTCCGTGAACTGGAGGCCATTATTGCCGTGGGCGGCGCCATTAGCACCCTCGCGCCGGATGGTTTGGACGGGGTGCTGCGCCGCATCACCGATCACGCGGTCGAGCTGCTCCAGACAGATGTCTGCCTGGTCCTCATCCGGGATGAGCGGATGGGTTGTTGGGTCGTCGAGGCCGCGTCCGGACAGTGGCATGACCGGCTGCACAAGTCTGTCTTGTTGTGGGAGGAGTTGCCGGTCTCCGTCAAGGCGTTTGAAACGAAAGAACCTGCTTGCGGCGAGGACCTGCGTCTGGATCTCAGGCCTGAAGTGGTCAGGCGGAACCTGATCGGTGAGAGCATGTTGGCCGTGCCCTTGCTCTCACAGGGGGTCCCGTTTGGGGTCTTGGCCTTGCTGCAAGAGCAAAAAGTTTCCGAACACACCTGGAATTTCCGTCTGGCGCGGGGATTCGCGGACGCCGCCGCCGTCGCGATTTCCAATGCCCGCCTCTACGAGGCGGCGCATCAAAAAGAAAAGGGCTTGGAAATTCGGCTGCGGCGACTCGAACAGCAAGCCGAAATGCTGGCCCATGACCTCAAGGCGCCGGGCGAGCGCATGGAGGGGATGGCCTCTCTGTTGTTGGCGGAATACGGAGAGCGGCTGGACGAGCGGGCCGCACGGTGGTTACGGATGATCGAGCAGAACGGGAAGGACTTGACCCAGCGCGTGGATGGTATTTTGGCGGTGGCGCGAGTGGGATCACGGGCCGCGGCGGTCGAAGCGGTGGATCCTGTCTGGGTGATCGAAGGGGTGCTGAAGGCCAGGGCGGGGGAGATTGAAGAGAGGCGGATCGCCGTGGAGGTCGAGCGCGGGCTGCCACTTGTTGCGGGCCATCGGGCCTATGTGCATCAGGTGTTCGACAACCTGATCTCCAACGCGATCAAATTTTCGGCGAAGAGTCCCGCGCCGGCCATCACGATCGGAGGCCGACGCGAGGGCGAACAGGTTCGGTTCCGGATCAGCGACAATGGGCCGGGCATTTCGGCGAATCAGCGGGAGCGTGTGTTCGAACCGTTTGTCCGGCTCACCCCCGATGCCGCCGGAGGCAGCGGGATCGGCTTGACGATTGTCAGGCGCATCGTGGAAATGTATGGGGGGCGAATCTGGGTCGAACCGAACGAGGGCCCAGGGTGCACCATCTCGTTGACGCTTCCGATGCTGGGGGAGTTGACCCGGGAGGACGAGCAGCCGCCCTCCGCACAGATCGTTGAACGGCTGTCGTTGCCGAGCTCCCAGGCCGACACGGCCGATGGCGCTGGGCGGGATGGTCCGATCGAAGAGGAGATGTCCCGATGACGAGGCTGCGAATCTGATGGCGGTTTCCGGCACGTCCAAACGATCCGCACGGGCTCCGTTTACCATCCTCGTCGTCGAGGATAATCCTACCGATGCGGAGTTGATGCTGCACGCCATTGAGGAGGCGGAGCTGAAGTCGATCGAAGGGGAGGTGAAGCTGGAAGTGCGCGCCACCGCCGAAGGGGCGCTCCAGGTGCTCAGCGAGCAGTCCGTGGACGTGGTCGTGACCGACATGGTCTTGCCGGGGATCGACGGGTTGGATCTGGTGAGCCAAATACAGGATCTTGATCGAAACCTGCCCGTGCTGGTTGTGACGAGAATGGGTGGAATTTCCACGGCGGTGGATGCGATGCGGCGCGGCGCCTACGACTACATCATCAAGCCGGTGGACCCGTCAGATCTCGGCATGCGCCTCCATCGGGCGATTCGATTGTCCGAAATCGTTCGGCGGAACGCCGCGTATGAGCGCAGCGCCAGGCAAGGCCCCAAGGCCGGGGAGCTGGTCGGGGCCAGCGAGGCGTTTCAGCACATTACGGGCAAGATCCGCGAGGCCGCGCAGGTGCGGTCCACTGTGCTGATTACCGGAGAAACAGGGACGGGCAAGGGCTTGATCGCGCGGGCCATTCACGAGCAGAGCCGGGAGCGCGACAAGCCCTGCCAGGTCATCGACTGCACGACCGTTCCCGAAGGGATGGTCGAGAGCGAGCTGTTCGGTCACGTGCGGGGCGCGTTCACGGGGGCGGTGGCGGACAAGCCGGGCTTGATCGAGTTGGCCGACGGAGGCACGGTGTTCTTGGACGAGATCGGAGAGTTGCCGCTTCCGTTGCAAGCCAAATTATTGCGGGTTCTGGAGGACAACGAGGTTCGTCCGGTAGGTGGCACGAGGGTCAAACGGGTGGACATGCGGTTTATCGCCGCGACCAACCAGGACCTGGAAGCGAAGGTGCGCAACGGAGAATTCCGCAAAGATCTCTATTACCGCCTCGCCGTCTTGTCGATCCCCGTGCCGCCCTTGCGAGAACGGATCGAGGACATTCCGGTGATCGCCCGCCACCTCACCGCCCGATTCGGACGGGAAATGGTAAAGCCGCGATGTGTTCTGGACGCCTCCGCCATGACGGAATTGGTGGCATACTCCTGGCCCGGGAACGTCCGCGAGCTTCGAAACGTGATCGAGCGGGCGGTGATGTTGGCGACGGAAGATGCGATCTCCTCTTCCGAGATCAAAGCCTTGCTCCCATCGGCCAAGAAAGCCGTCGGGGATGCGCAGCAACCGCCCACCACCGTCCTGCCGTATATGCAGGCGAAGAAACGGGTGCTCGAAGAGTTTACGGTTTCCTATCTCAAGGCCAAATTGGCCATTCACGATGGCAACATCACCAAAGCTGCCGAAGACAGCGGCATCCCGCGACAGCATTTCTCTCTCCTGATGAAGCGCTACCTCGATCACGACGCCTCCCATTAGCCCGAGCGACCACAAGGCAACATCGCTCTCTGCGTTTCCCGGCGGTGACGTGCCATGGTGACAGTTCGCCGAAATCTCCCTCTCGGCTTGTCGATGTTTCTCTTTCGTGACAAGCACTCACTCGAAAATTATCCTGCTTATGGTTTTCGGATGGCTATCGAAGAAATCACGCCTAAAATTTTGGCTAAATATTTTCGTATGCGACAAGTAAAGCAGTTGAAAATACTTCATAATAAATCAAGTCATTGCTGGTCAGGCATAGTTTGATATTCGCTCCTGCCATTCCGCCGCCTTTTTGCTAAAGATTTCCTTCACCGCATCACAGCACATTCTAATTTAAAAACAATTGCTTACGAGCACTGGCTGCCAAGTTTGGAATAAAAGACTCAAGCTGGCAGCAACCTTGCTGATAGAGGCTCGTCTATCCCTGGCCTTCGTGTCCGTTCGTCCGAACAGGATGACACCAGGGATACGAGAAGGGGGGTGGGAGAAACACGAGTTGCAAGGTGTTGCGGTAGTTATCATCGGTCGGCCTTTTTAGCAGGGAGGTGTTTTCGATGTTTTTATCACGCAGACAGTTCTTGAAGGTCTCGGCCGGGACGGTCGCGGCGGTGGCGGTGGCCGATAAGGCCCTCGCGCTGACGGCGCTCCAGCCGGTCATCGA